>JAFSXR010000007.1 GCA_017443985.1 Synergistaceae bacterium | reverse complement strand
TTTATTCACAGGCCCTACGGGATCGGGAAAATCGACGAGCCTTTATGCAATTTTGCAGGCTCTTGCTCGTCCTGAAGTTAATATAATCACCGTTGAAGACCCCGTAGAATATGACCTGCCAAGCGTCTCGCAGATACAAGTTAATGAGAAGGCCGGAGTAACCTTTGCGGCGGCTTTGCGCTCAATTTTGAGACAAGACCCCGACATCGTAATGATAGGAGAGATGAGAGACTTTGAAACAGCTCACATCGGAGTTCAGGCTTCACTGACAGGACATTTAGTGCTATCTACATTGCATACAAACGACTCGATAAGCGCAATAATCAGACTTGTTGATATGGGAATAGAGCCGTATTTAGCAGCAAGCTGCATGGTTGGCACAGTTGCGCAGAGATTAGCTAGAAGATTATGCCCGCATTGCCGAAAAGAAATAGCTCCTCCGGCGATGATGGCTAAGCAGGGACTTCAAAGAGCGTTTGCCCCCGTCGGCTGTTCACAGTGTCATAATACAGGCTATAGGGGACGTGTAGGACTTTATGAGCAATTTGTAATTAATGAAGCTATCCAAGAGGCTTTCGTAAGCGGTGCGCCTGCCTCAAAATTGAGGGACATTGCAAGAGAAAGCGGCTTCAAAACTTTATGGGAAATTGGATTATCTGCTGTTCAGTCGGGATTGACTTCGCCCGATGAATTAGCAAGAGTTGCAGGGGAGGATTAATCAATGAGAAAAATTTTTTTAACAGTATTTTTTATTTTTTTATTATCGCCGTCAGTCTTTGCTGCTACAAAGCAGACAAAGGAAAACCGCGCATATTTTCCGCCTGTCATTATGTATCATGACATCAAGAGCAAAGCTATGAATGAATTTGATGTTCTCGCAAAAGATTTCGCGGCACAGCTTGACTGGCTCAAGAATAACGGTTATCAAACGCTTTCGATAGAGGAATTTATTTCTTATGTGAAGCAGGGAAAAGATTTTCCGGAAAAGTCAGTACTAATAACATTCGATGACGGTTATTCGGGCGTTTATCACTACGCTTTCCCGGAGCTGAAAAAGCGCGGCATGAAAGCAACTGTTTGTATTATTACTGATGTAATAGGCGTTTTTACGACAGTTTATGTTCATGTTACAGAGAAACAGCTCAAGAATATGGCAAAGAGCGGACTTATCTCAATAGCTTCTCATACGATGTCGCACTCGGATTTTTATTTGATCGATGAAAGAGCGCGGAAAAAAGAACTTGAAGACTCAAAAAAAATTCTCGAAAAGATAACGGGTAAAAAAGTTCAAGCGTTTGTATATCCTTACGGAAATTATAACAAAGAAATTATAGAGGCAGTTAAGAGCGCAGGCTATGCGCTGTCGTTTGCCGTAGGGGACAATGGATACTGCGATGAGCCTGCACGCTACAGCATACCAAGAATTTCTATGGGCTTGGAACTGTGCAAAGACGACCAAAAACTTTTTAAGCAATATATCAAAGAATATAAGGACATGCCTGCCGATGCATTCATTGACCGCTGGAAGCCGTTATCAGAAGATATGTGGCGTTGGCAGGGGCAAGAAAAATAAAATAAAAAATGCCTTATTTTAATTATTCAGGCTACGACGCGAAAGGCAAGAACACAAAAGGAACTGTGGAGGCCGGCTCATCAATGCAGGCCGTTGATAAATTAACAGAGCGCGGCATCGTAGTAGTAGATATAAAAGTAGCTGAGGAGAAAAAGGGCGGTAAAGTAAAAATAAAATTACTGCCCCTCGAACAGCATATATTTTTCTGCCGGAGCTTGGCCTCTTATCTAAAATCAGGTTTGCCGCTCGCAGACGCATTGCGCATCATGTCAAAGCAGACGAGAGATAAAATTCTGCGTCCCGTCATGGAAAAGATTTTGGCTGAAGTTCAGGGAGGCCGGAAATTTCATACGGCATTGGCAGAGAGCGGAGCATTCCGCGAAAGTCTTTGGCGCGTTGCCGAGTCAGGAGAACAGAGCGGAACTTTAATTTCAGTTCTGACAGAAGCGGCTGACGAGTTCAAACTTGAGGACGATTTACAAAGAAAAATACGCGGCGCGATGACATATCCCATAATCATGATGATTGTCGGAGTCGGCGTTGTGTCCTTCATGATTACGTATGTTGTGCCGAAAATTTCGGATTTGTTTGCCGATATGCACCAGACTCTACCCCTGCCGACAAGAATTTTAATCGCAATGTCGGATTTTATGGTGAACTATGGAACTTATTTATTAATTGCGCTTTTATTGGGCTATCTATGGATGAAGCACAAAGGGAAATCCCTCACCATGCCTGGCATGAAGGGCATTAGAGATCAATTAAATCTCGCGCTTGTAATGTCGCATATTTCAACTTTGTTGAAGTCGGGTATCCCTTTAGTATCTGCTCTGAAAATGGCCTCATCGATGGATATTTATAAGCAGAGATGGCTCGATGCCGCCGAAATGGTCAAAGCCGGGCATAAATTCGACAGAGCATTAGAAAAAATCGGACTTCCCGAAGAAACTGTCGCAGTCGTCAGGGTCGGTGAAATGGGCGGAGATCTTCACGGCGCATTAGCTAACGTCTCGGAGCAGTGCCGCGAAATGGCTCAATCGCGCATGGAAAAACTTTCAACGCTGCTCGAGCCAATATTAGTATTATCGCTGGGACTTTCTGTTGGATTTATCGTGCTTGCGATATTAACGCCGGTGTTTAATTTAGCCGGTATCATAAAATAAAAAAATAAAATCAAATTTACAACATGATGACTGAAGAAGAAATCACAAAAAATCTTTCGCGTAATTCAAAAATTTCGCGTGTCATATGCCTTGACAAAATAGACTCAACAAATAATTATGCAAAAAATTTAGCATCGAACGGCGCGCCTCACGGGACTTTGATAACTGCCAACGAGCAGACGGCAGGACGGGGGCGCAGCGGTCATTCTTTCGAGTCGCCTCCTGATACGGGGCTTTATATGTCGTTAATATTAAGGCCGCATGTCGAGCTTGCGCAATTTCAAATGATAACTATTGCCGACGCTGTAGCGGTATGCTTTGCGGTCGAGGATTTATACAAACGTTCAAAAGGCAAATTAAAAATTAAGTGGGTCAACGATATTTTTTTTCACGATAAAAAAATCGCCGGCATTTTGACTGAAGCTTTGACGGACAGCGTAATAACCGGTATCGGAATAAACATCTCAACAAAAAATTTTACAGAACAGGCCGGAAATGCCGGAGCAATTTTTTCTGACGATGAAATTTTATTTTCGCGTGCCGAACTTTGCGCACGAGTCGCCGATTATGTTATGGACTTCGCGGAAAATCTCAGCGACAAAAATTTAATCGACGCTTACCGCGAACGTTCGCTGTTAATCGGAAAAAATATCACCTTTATGAAAAATAATGAAAGCCGTTCGGGTCTTGTCGAGGGCATTGACGATTCCGGGGGCCTCGTGATTCTTAATGAGGACGGCGAAAAAGAAATTTTACGTTCAGGAGAAGTTTTTTTAGTTAGGGAAGGATTTTAATTTTATAATGAAAACAACAAAAAATCTTGTGCTTTGCGCTTTATTTGCGGCGTTAATAACGATCGGGACATATATAAAAATTCCTACGCCGCTGCTGCCTTTGACTTTTCAGACGCTTTTTGTAGTTTTATCCGGGCTTGTGCTTGGCAGAAAATACGGAGCCGTTTCAGTCTGCGTTTACGTTGCGGCAGGATTAATCGGCCTTCCGGTTTTCACCGGCTCGGCATTAAGTCCGACATTCGGCTACATAGTCGGATTTATTCCCGGCTCATGGCTTGCCGGATACATTGCAGAAAAATTCAAGCCGTGTTTTTTGACGTGGACGCTCGGCGCGCTCGCAGGGATAGCCGTAATTTACGCGCTTGGTATTCCATATTATTATTTAATGTCAAAATTTTATCTTCAGAATGAACTCGGCGCGAAAACTCTTTTAGTTTATTTTGTTTTAATGCCGATGCCCGGCGATATTTTCAAATCCATTCTTGCCGGTCTCATCATGAAAAGGCTGAATAAAATGACTGGCAAATAATTCTTTTATTTTTGGAGTGAGCTTGATTGAAAAAATTTTTTACAGCTCTTGTAATCATTCTTATATTTTCCGGGACGGCTTGTGCATTGTCAAACAGTTCTGAGGCTTTCTTGTCGCTTCCGTTCGGACACACGTTCGCACGAACTCAAAAGAGAATGGAGAACAGCGGAGCGAGAGTCCTGACACCTAGAAAAGAAACTTTAACTATGGAGGGATTTTTTGAGGGCTATCCGGCGATGTTTGTTTTCAGTTTTTACAAGAATAAAATTTTGAGTTCAAAGTCCGTTTATCTTCAGAGCATGGGGGATTCTGAATATGACAGAAAATTTTATGAGGCTCTTCAAAAAGGCTTCAACTCCTCTTACGGTTCTACACGCGAGTCTCCGTCGGCGAACACGCGAAAATCCGGGAAAATTATTCTGAAAAATGTATGGACCCCCGACCGCTATACGACGGTAACGCTGACTTATAACGCGGAAGCATCGCGGAGGTTTCCGGGAAATTCCCTAAGCGACAAATTTATTCAAATCGTTTATAAAAGCAGCAAGTGGGAATAAAAAAACTTATGATATAATAATCAAAGTAGCTCTCTTGATTCCAAGAGGGCTGTTTTTTTACAATTACATTTACACCTACAAAAATTTTTATTTTTTTCAGAGCTTATAAATTTTTTCAGAGACAATTAAAAAAATAAGTTTTCAAATTTTTACCGGGCTCATTGAAAAATTTTGAGCTGAAAATTTTAAGTGCTTTTATATTTTTTATTCTTCACTCTTAATTCATGTCTTATAATATTCTTTTAAGTTCATAGAAGTTATGAGTGAGAAGTTAAAAACCTTGCTCCTAATTTTTTTATATCAAAATTTACCAGCTTTCGCCAGGTTCTTTTAATGCTTCTTGAGCTTGAGCATGTCCCTGTTCAGCGGCCTTTCTGAACCATTTAACGGCCTCGTTGTAATCCTTCGCTACTCCTTCGCCGTTACCATACATTACGCCAAGATTATATTGAGCTTGAGCAAGTCCCTGTTCAGCGGCCTTGCGGTACCATTTAACGGCCTCGTTGTAATTTTCCGCTACTCCTTTTCCAAAATAATACATTACGCCAAGATTATATTGAGCGTCAGCATATCCCTGTTCAGCGGCCTTGCGGTACCATTTAACGGCCTCGTTGTAATCCTTCGCTACTCCTTCGCCGGTATCATACATAACGCCAAGATTACATTGAGCTTTAGCATCTCCCTGTTCAGCGGCCTTGCGCCACCATTTGAAAGCCTCGTTGTAATCTTTCGCTACTCCATAGCCTTTATTATACATGAAGCCAAGATTATTTTGAGCTTGAGCAAGTCCCTGTTCAGCGGCCTTGCGGTACCATTTAACGGCTTCGTTATAATCTTTCGCTACGCCTGTTCCAAAATAATACATGTTACCTAAATTATATTGAGCTTCGGGGTCTTCGTTTTCCGCTTTTGTTTCAATCTGCTGCGGCGTGTTCTTTGCAAGGTAGTTTTTCATTGAAGTAAATGACTGCCTAAACATAGCATCTATTTCGTCTAAAGAATAGTCAATCGCAACTTCAACTTTATCGCCGATCGTCTTGTCGAGAAATCTGTTGATAATTTTTTCGATGAACCAGCCGCTCACGCAAGCAAGGAGAAAAAATGAAACTGCCCAAAATTTTTTATTTTTCTTCTTTGCCATTAAAAAAACCTCCTAAAAAATTTTTATAAAATGTTCGTAGAATTTATATGGCTTATAATAACTTAAATTTAATTTTTATAGGAGGATTATTTTTTATGCCTGATTACAAAAATAAAAGGCTTTCAGTAATCGGAGCAGGTGTCAGCGGTCAGGGCTTGGCCTTGCTTGCAAAAAATCTCGGCTTCGATGTCTTTGTATCCGAACAAAAAATTATTAATGACAATATAAAAAAACTTTTCACGAAAAATAATATTGACTTTGAAGAAAACGGCAACACCGAAAAAGTTTTTGACGGTGCCTGCGAAATTTTAATCAGCTCCGGAATTTCCCCTAAGTCCGAAATTTTAATTGAGGCCGAAAAACGCGGCTTAAAACTCACGGGCGAATTAGATTTCGTTCTGCCTCACATAAAGGCTAAAAATTTAATCTGCGTTACCGGAAGCAACGGAAAGAGTACCGTAACTTCATTGACCGGCCATATTTTGAACAGAGCCGGACTTAAAGCAGGCACGGGCGGAAATCTCGGCACGGCTTCATCAACGTTCACGAATGAAAAAGAAAATTTTGACGCTGTCGTCTTGGAGTTAAGCAGTTTTCAATTAGCACGGGCAAAAAATAATCTGCGTTCAAAAATTTCAATCGTTACTAACATTGCCCCCGACCATATAGACTGGCACGGAAGTTTTGAAAATTATGTCGAGGCAAAGTCAAAAGTTTTAAGCCTGCGCGATTCAGAAGGCTGGGGAATAATTCAAGACAGAGATTTTGAAATTCTTAATGCTTCGGGAAAAATTATCACACTAAGCTGGAATAAAATCCCCGAACACGACGCGCAGGGCCATATCTTTATGAATGAAGAGGGCCAAGACGCGATATTAATTCTCAACGGTAAAAGTGAAAAACTTTTCAGCTTCTCCGACACGACTTTAATCGGTGCGCATAATCTTGAAAATGTTGCGATGTCGTTATGCGCTGCAAAATTATCGGGAGTGAATATTTCCGACGCAAAATTTTTGCTCGAAGGCTTTAAGCCCCTGCCGCACCGCTGCGAATATGCAGGAACTATCAACGGCGTTCAATATATTGACGACTCAAAGGGGACAAACGTCGCTGCAACTATAACAGCGATGACGAGCATTAAAGGCCGTAAAATTATTATTCTCGGCGGTCAGGGAAAAGGAGAGGACTACGCGCCGCTTGCCCAAGCTGTGGAGGAAAATTGCGACTATGCCGTCTTAATCGGTGAAGAGGCTGGAAAAATTCAAAACGCCCTCGAAAAATCAGGCTGTAAAAATTTCAAAAGGGCCTCAAACATGGAAGAAGCCGTCGATATTTGCGAAAGTTTAGCAAAGCCCGGAATGGTCGTGCTTTTATCGCCAGCGTGTACAAGCTGGGATATGTATAAAAGTTATAAGGCTCGCGGCGAACATTTCTGCAGAATCGTTAAAGAAAAATCCAAATAATAAATAATTAATAATGATCGAAGTAATCATACCCCTAATATTAAGCGGCTGCGGAATGATAATGATCTCGTCCTTATCGCTCCGTAACAACATGACTAGCGGAAACCCTTTCGCGCCCCCCTTGCGACAGTTCCAGTTTATAGGGCTTGGGATAACTTTAATGTTTGTGTGCATGTGCTTTGAAACGGAATGGTTCAGGAAAAACAGCGGAAAATTATTTTTTGTATCATGGCTTTTGTTAGTTTTAACTTTGATCCCCGGACTCGGAGTAAAGGCTGGAGGAGCAACGCGCTGGCTCGCTGTGCCGGGATTTCGTTTTCAGCCGCTTGAATTTGTTTTATTAACTTTACCGATTTTTATGGCAAAACGTTTGAACGAAGAGGAGGTAACTTTATCGCGCAAGGACTGGCACACATTTTTGAGCCCGACTTTAACAACGATAGCGTTATTAGCCGTGCCGTTATTGCTTCAGCCGAACTTGGGCGGAACTATTTTAGTAGCCTCAGTATGTTTTGTCATGCACATAGAGCGTAGGGGCTGGAAATATCCGTTAATCGGCATTGCTCTTGGAATTATTGCAGTTATTATTTTAATTTGGCTTGCTCCCTACAGAATGAGAAGATTTAATGCGTTCTGGAACCCGTGGGACGACCCGACCGACACCGGCTATCAAATTATTCAAGGGCTCGTAGCGTTTGCTAACGGATCATTAACAGGCGTTGGAATTGGCAAGGGCCTCCAGCAGGAAAAATATCTCCCCGAAGCCGACACGGATTATATTTTCCCGGCCATCGGTGAGGAGTTCGGGCTGGTCGGCACGATGTTTTTGGTAATTCTTTATGCCGCGTGGACGTGGAGGGTTTTTTATATTTATAAAAATGCAAAAAATTCTTTTACAAAATCTCTTGCGCTCGGCCTCACTGCTTCTGTAATTTTTCCGATGTTCTTAAATGTTGCCGGCGTTACAAAATTAATGCCTCTCACCGGGATCCCCGTGCCTTTTATAAGCTGGGGCGGAAGTTCTATGCTCTGCATGTGGGCCAAGATCGGCATTTTGATGACGATAAAAGCAGAAAATAAAGAAAATACGGAAAAAGATAAGGACAAGAAAAAAAAGATAACAAAGAAAAGAGAA
This sequence comes from Synergistaceae bacterium, assembly GCA_017443985.1. Lineage (GTDB taxonomy): Bacteria > Synergistota > Synergistia > Synergistales > Aminobacteriaceae > JAFUXM01. Next base: position 55,588 of record JAFSXR010000007.1, on the reverse strand, counting down.
ATAAATAATGGACACTCATAAAAAATTTTTAATCGCTTCAGGCGGAACGGGCGGACACATCTTTCCAGCTATAGTTTTTGGTAAAGATCTCGAAAAAAACGGCGCGGAAGTTAAATGGCTGTGCGGTTCGCGTGAGCTTGAAAAAGAAATTTACGGCTCCGCAGATATTAATCCGTTCGTGCTGGCTATTTCCGGCTCGCCTCTTGGAACAAAATCAATTATAAAAATTTTAGCAAGGCTCGCCGCTCTGATAAAATCTTTTTTTCAAACTTGGAAGCATATAAAAAATTTCAAGCCCGATAAAATTTATTTGTTCGGCGGCTATATTTCATTCGCTCCGCTTTTAATCGCAAAAATCAAAAAAATTCCCGTAACTCTCCATGAACAAAACGCCGTTGCCGGAAAAGTTACCAAACTCGCGCTAAAATGGGGAGCTGATATTATAACGGGCTGGCCGGTCTGTGAAGGCATTGATAAATTTCAATATGTCGGGATACCTGTCCGAGAGCCCGTAAGAATAAAAAAATCCGAAGCATTAAAAGCACTTGGCCTGACTCTTTTTTCGGACGCTAAAGTTATCGGGGTTGCCGGAGGTTCTTTAGGCAGCGGCCCGTTAAATGAATTATTGATGAAAACCGCAGAGCTTTGCAGAGATTTTGAATTTATATTTTTATCGCACGAAAGAAAAGACATAAGCAACGTGCATTTTATACCGCCTCAATGGGACACTAACCCTTTTTATTCAGTCTGCGATGTCATCGTGTGCCGCGCAGGAGGCTCCACGCTTGCCGAAGTTCTTAAATGGGAAATTCCTGCCGTGTCTATTCCTTGGCCTAAAGCCGCCGACAATCATCAAGTTAAAAATGCCCAAGAGTTTGTGAAGCTGTCGAAAAATTCAAGGATTTTTTATGAAAATGAAAGCCCTGAAAATTTAGCTAAAATATTATCAACGCAGTAATTACAAAAGTTATAGCTTGATAAAAAATTTTTTTAATGTAAAATTCTGCATTATGTCTAAATTTAACACTAATAATAAAGTTGTAGCTCAAAATCGAAAGGCAAGGCACGATTATTTTATAGTTGAGGCCTTTGAATGCGGGATAGTTTTGACGGGCACAGAAATAAAAAGCGTAAGGGCCGGCAGCTTAAATCTTAAAGACTCTTATGCGTCATTAAAAAATGATGAGCTGTGGCTGTTTGGTGTACATATATCCCCATATGATAAAGGAACATATTATAATCATGAGCCGGAGCGGGACAGAAAATTATTGATGCATAAACGTGAAATACTACGCTTGAAAAATAAAATTCGAGAAAAGGGACTCACTCTTGTACCTTTAACAGTATATATAAAAAACGGGAAGCGGGCAAAGGTCGAGTTAGCTCTCGCTAAAGGCCGGAATGTTCACGATAAACGCGATGCCATTGCGGATAGAGACGTGAAAAGAACTATAGCGCGTGCCTTCAGAGACAGCAGGGATTACTAAATATAGGAGACAAAAAATGCCAAAAGCATCAAGAGAATTTACTGACGAAGAAAAACTGGAGATTATAGCAAAAGCCAGACAAACAACAATTGCGCAGGCTGCCAAAGAATATGATGTCAAAGAATGGATTATACGTTATTGGATGTATAGGACAAAATTAGGAAAAACTGGGGCCGTATCAAATGAAAGTGAAAGCGGTAATGGGGCAGCGGCTGTTGACTTTAACTCTTTTACTGATGAAGAAAAGCAGGAAATTCTTAGAAGAGCAGAAGAAGTAGGTTTTGCTCAAGCCGCTAAAGAGAACAAAATAACGTGGCAGCGTTTAGCCTCATGGAAAAAATATACCAAAGTCCAGGCTCTGCTAAATTCAGAAGAAACACAGGACACTGCTGCCGAGAAAAATAAAGGAGGAGCTGAAGAAGCTGCGACAGCGTATAATGATAATTCAACGCCTTCAACGGATCCGGCCGCGCCCGTCAAAGCAGAACTTGAAGCTCTTACTATAGAGAATGTTCTGCTTAAAGATAAAGTCGAAGCCCTCTCCGACCAGTTAAGGAAATTTCGTTCGGCTATAGTGGAGCTGACACAGATAAGCGAATTTAACGGTATTCAATAAGGCAGCTGATTGCTGTTTTCATTTTGTTCAACTGAGACAAAAGCATCGCCGTTTTTGCTTTTAGCTGTGCGTTTTCAACCTTAAGCCACAGTATCTGTTCTTTCAATGCCTGAATATCAACTGACGGGATCGGTTGTGTTTCTTTCTTCTCCTGCTTCGTCGGCTGTACGATATTATTGACTGCAATTCTTTCTTCTTTTCTTTCTTCTTTAATTTTAGGCTGCATCGGCTTCTCTTGAGTTTTCGCTCGATTTTCTGATAGTCTGCGCAGTAAAACTTTTTTCCTTATCGTCTGCGCTGTGCCTAATGTAATATTGGCCTGCTTAGCGGCTTTAGAAAGACCTAGATCTTTAATGAGTTCAAATAAAGCCTCTATTTCTTCATCTGTGAAGTCTTTTAATTTTTTCTTAGGCTTAGGTTTGGCAGTCTCGATTACCTCTACATCAGATACATCAGGCGCAGGTTTTGTTTCTTTTTCTGGTTCTTGTTTGTCATCATTTGCAGGCAGCTGCGGTTTCATTTCCTGTTCATCGATATCTACGTTAAAAAGCTCGATAAGATCAGCATCTTTTAATATTCTTGGACTATAATTATTTACATTTGCAAGCATTTTTTCAATCTTCCCATTTACAATATTGGATATAAATTTTTCTGTATCAATCCCTCTCATCTCAAAGAAAATGAGCGGATTGCTGTCAAGTCTTACACCAATTCCATACAAAGCGGCTATTACGTGTCTGCACATATACGACATATCAGCACAAGTGCAGCTGAAGTCTATTTCATCAGGTCTGGGAAAGAGTACGCCTTTCTGAAAGAATATATCCTTTAATCCTTCCGGAAAGTTCCCTGAGATTAACTCTTCTAAATTTTGAATCCTCCCTGCAGCAAATTTTTCAATCTCTTGTTGACGCTTAGAAGGTATAGGATATATTTTTACTTTCACTTCATACGGATCACTTCTGCTTCCAAAAACAAAAGCGTGAATATCACCGCCGTTTATTTTTAAGTCCACAACGGCACCCTTACGCGCATAACCTCTGCCAAGATTTATCCTGTTTGCCCATTCTGCGTAGCGTTCAAGATTTTCGCACCACGATTTCCCCCACCAGCTGGAGCAAATTTCCTGTTTAGTCATACCGCTTGTCTCGACCGGGTTACAGTCAGGGTGGGTCAGCAGAAAGCTGTCTGCCTTTGCTTTAAATTCTTCTTTTGAAATGGGACGTGTTCTATAGTAATAAAAGCTCATTTTCTCCCTTGATTCCTCGTTATTTTAGGCTATTATACTACATTATCTTACGGCTTCCGAAAAGCTGCGTACCTGCGCTAATCGGCGAATGATAAAATAAGCCAATATATTCATGAAAGGAAAACTAACCGAATGAAATCTAACAGTGTCCCGGAGCGTTCATCGATCCCGAATGAGGCAAAATGGAATTTAGAGGCTATTTATGCAAATTTTGATGAGTGGCAGAAAACTTTTAGCGAAACTCAAAATAAAATCGAAGCGTTAAAAAATTATTCCGGCAGGCTCGGCGAAGGTTCAGAAATTTTGCTGGCGTTTATAAAAGATGATGAGGCCGTGTCGCTCGAGCTTAATAAACTCTACGTTTATGCGAACATGAAAAGCCACGAGGATTTACGCGAACAGAAGCCCATGCAGTTAGCCGGAATGGCCGAGAATTTACTCGTGAAATATTCTGCGGCTATAGCTTTTTTTGAGCCGGAGGTCCTCGCGCTTCCTCACGATTACATTAACAACTGCATAAAAAACGAGCATGAATTAACGCGCTATGAATTTTTCTTTAGAAGATTACTGCGCGAACGCGAGCATATTTTGTCGCACGATATGGAAATGTTATTAGCTCACGCCGCAGAATTAAAATCAGTCCCCGAAAATGCCTTCACGCTTTTAACCGACGCTGATATAAAATTCCCGGACATCATTGACGAAAACGGCAGCACCGCAGAATTAACAGAAGAACGCTGGTACAGATACAGCCGAAGCCTTAACAGGGACGTGAGAAAAAATGCCTTCACAGGAATTTACGGAACTTACGAGAAATATAAAAACGCAATAGGCGCGTTATATTACGGCTCTGTCAAGGGCGATATCTTTTACGCAAACGCACGGAAATATAAAAATTCGCTCGACATGGCTTTATTTGCCGAGAACGTCCCCGAAGAAGTCTATAATCACGTTGTAAGCACGGCTAGATCATATTCAAATTTAATGCACAGGCTTGTAGCTTTGCGAAAAAAAGTTCTTGGCTTCGATGACTTTCATTATTACGACTTAAACGTGCCGATTTCAAACGAACCTGAAAACGAAATAAAATTTAATGATGCTGTTGAGCTCGCGTTGAAGGCACTTGCTCCGCTCGGCCCGGACTATCTCGAAAATTTCAAGAAGGGCGTTAATGAACACTGGATAGACATTTACGAGAACAAAGGCAAGAGAAAAGGCGCGTACTCGTGGGGAGCATACGGCACTCACCCTTATGTTTTATTGAATTATGACGGAACATTACACGACGTTTTCACGCTTGTTCACGAAATGGGACACAGCCTGCACAGCTATTATTCACGCGAAAATCAGCCGCAGGTATACGCCGACTACACAATTTTATTAGCTGAAGTTGCTTCGACCACGAACGAGGCATTATTGCTTGAATATTTGTTGAAAAATGCAGAAAGCGTCGAAAATAAAAAATGGCTCTTGAGTTATTATTACGACATGGTGCGGACAACATTTTTCCGTCAGGCAATGTTCGCGGACTTCGAGAGAGAAACTCATTCTTACGTCGAGGGCGGAGGCGTTTTAACTCCCGACTGGCTCAATAGTTTGTGGGAAAAATTAAATGCTGACTGCTACGGCCCGGAAATGATAATTGACCCGGAACTCTGCGTCGAGTGGGCAAGGATACCGCATTTCTACACGGCCTTCTATGTTTATAAATATTCAACAGGATTCACGGCGGCGAATGCTTTTGCTTCGTCAATATTAAATCACGAGGACGGCGCAGTCGAGCGTTACTTAAAATTTTTGAAGAGCGGCGGCAGTGATTACTCTTTGAATATTTTGAAGCGTGCCGGAGTCGATTTGACGAGCTCAGAGCCGTTTGAAAGGACCATGAAATTTTTTGAAGAGAGACTTAACGAGGGCTATAAGGCATGGCAGATATAAAATTAATCGCGTTCGACCTTGACGGAACTTTATTAAATTCAAAAAAAGAATTAACGCCGAACACACGTGAAACTCTTGAAAAGGCCGCCTCAATGGGAATTGAAATTGTCCCGTCAACGGGGCGGTTTTGGAATTTAATTCCCGACTATGTTAGAGAATTAGACTTCATTAACTACGCAATAACTCTAAACGGCGCGGAAGTTTATGACGTTAAAAAATCAAAATCCCTCGTAAAATTTGAAATTCCTGCCCAGCGTGCGTTGAAAATGGCGCGTGTATTCGATGACATTGACGAAATAATTTACGACTGCGTCATAGACAGCAAAGGCTACATGCGGCGCGAGCTTCACGAAAAAATCCCGGCTTTTATGGTCGGCGAGTGGCAGGTTAAACTTGTTGCGGACTTCCGAAAACCTCTTGAGAGCGAAGAATTTTACGAGCTTGTAAAAAATTGCGAAGGCGTGCAGAAAATTCAAATTTTTACGCTTGATAAAAATCTGCGTGCGGATTTATTAAAGGCTCTGCCCGTCGTTTTCAGAAAAACTCTTTTCACGTCATCAATTTCTAATAATATTGAAATAAACGACATGAACGCGAAAAAAGGCAATGCTTTGAAATTTTTAGCCGAGTATCTAAAAATTCCGATTGAGGGCACAATCGCTTTCGGGGACGGATTAAACGACGTGAGCATGATTGAGGCCGCCGGCATCGGAGCAGCAATGAAAAATTCCTGCAAAGAAGTTTTAGATGTTGCCGACTTCGTAACAACTGACTGCGACCATGACGGAGTAGCGGAAGGAATTAAAAAATTTTGCTTTTAACGTTTGCAATAATAATTCTCTGCGTATTAATTGAACAATGCGCGAGAATTTTTTTTGATGCTTTGTCCTACAATACCGGCGCGGCTTTCAGTCTTTTTTCAGGTTCGCCGGAAGTTATTTTGATATTCTCCGGGATTTCCTGCGCGATTATAATTTTTTTGAGCCTTTTCACGAGAATAAATAAATTCACGCGGCTTGGCCTCGCCATAATGTCCGGTGGGGCTCTGTCCAATTTTCTTGAGAGATTTTTTTTAGGCTTCGTCATAGACTGGATACCGTCTCCGCTGCCGTTCTTGGATATAAATTTTAATCTTGCCGACGTTGAAATTTCACTGGGAGCTTTGATAATTGTATTTGAGTTAGGAGTTAGGAGGTAGGAGTTAGAAAAATTAATGAGTATTTTTTCTTGCCAGCATTTCGCCGATCCACTGAACGACGCTGACACCCAAAACTAAAACTGCTACGACTACCCACGTAATATCAATCATGTTTCTGTCGTGGCCGTAGCGGATCGCAAAATCTCCCAAGCCTCCTGCGCCGACAGCTCCGGCCATCGCCGTTAAGCCTAATAAGCTGATTATAGTTATCGTTATTGCCCGGATAATCGGAGCTAAGCTCTCGCGGAGATACACCCTGAAAATTACTTCAAAGGGACTTGAGCCCATTGACAACGCCGCCTCAACTAAGCCCTTGTCCGTTTGAGCTAACGCGCTCTCAACCTGACGCGAAAAAAACGGAGTCGCCCCGAAAACTAACGGCACTATAACGCCGCGAACATAAATAGCCGTTCCCATAATCCAGCGCGACAAAGGCATCAAAGCCGTCAGCAAAATTATGAACGGTATCGAACGGAATAAATTTATGATTTTGTCGAGTACCTGATAAACCGGCCTGTTCTCCATAATTCCGCCTGGCTTCGTTACGGTCAAAATAATTCCGAAAATCAGCCCGAAAATAAAAATAATCACGCCCGACCACGCTTCCATTAAGAGCGTATCTCCGCAAGCCTTCCAAAACTCCGGCAGACGCTTCATTAAGTTAGGCAGTAAAATTTTAAGCTCCGGCATCTTTGATAACCTCCACTCTGATATCTTTGCTCTTGTAATAATCTATGGCCCTGTTAATTCGTTCGCGGGGGCCGTTGAAAATTACGACCGTTCCTCCGACCATCGCGCCTGCGACAATTTCAACGTCAGCAAGAATTATATTTATCTCAATGTCAAATTCTCTGGACGCGAAAGAAATCAGCGGCTCCGACACGTCAGCATGAATGTAAACAAGCCGCGCCATTAGCTCGCCTGGCTTCAACTGGACCATAGGCGAATCGTCTTTTATCAGCGTTTCAATCTTTGAAAGATTTGATGTAGTTCTCACAAAATTTCGCGTTACGGTGTGCTGAGGGTCAGAGAATATCGTGAACACATCGCCGCGCTCTATAATTTTTCCTGCGTCCATGACGGCGGCTTTAAGGCAGATATTTTTCACGACCTCCATTTCATGAGTTATAACTACAATCGTGAGGCCGAGTTGTTTATTGAGGTCTTTCAGTAATTGAAGGATTGAGCCTGTAGTCTGAGGGTCAAGTGCGCTTGTTGCCTCGTCGCATAATAAAATAGTGGGGTCGTTGGCGAGTGCCCTTGCTATTGCCACGCGCTGTTTCTGACCGCCGGAAAGCTCAGAGGGGTAGGCGTTCTCCTTCTCCGAAATTTCAACAAGAGCTAATAAATCACGGACGCGCTTTTTAATTTCGTCCTTAGTCATGTTTTTTAACGGATACGCGACATTCTGAAAGACAGTCCGGGAAGGCATTAAATTAAACTGCTGGAAAATCATTCCGATTTTTGTACGGGCTTTGTAAAGTTCACGGGGCTTTAATTTTGTCATCTCTACGCTGTCAATTTTAACGCTGCCGGAGTCGGGACGCTCAAGCAGATTGATACAGCGGACAAGAGTTGACTTGCCTGCGCCTGAGAAGCCTATAATCCCGTAGATATCGCCGTCGTTAATCGTTAATGAAACGTCATTGACCGCGTGAATGGCTGTGTCTTTTTTGTCTGCGTGAAATTTTTTCACAATGTGTTCAAGCTCAATCATTTTTTTATTTCAGGCAGGAATGTTTTTTTACCTCCTACCTCCTAACTCCTACCTCCTACCTGTTATTTATTCCTTCTGACTGCTTCTTTCATGATAACGTCATGCGCTCCGCCTTCGATTAAAGTTACAGGAGAAACGAGCGTTAATTTTGCTTTCTCGCGCATTTCCTGAAGATTTAATGAGCCGCAGTTGCAGAACGTTGATTTAATTTTGCTGAGTGTCTCGTTTACATTGTCGCGCAGGCTTCCGGCGTACGGCACGTAGCTGTCAACGCCCTCTTCAAACGAAAGTTTTGACTGTGAAGCGTCGCCGCTGTCGTATCTCTGCCAGTTTCGAGCGCGGCTTGAGCCTTCGCCCCAGTATTCTTTAACGTAATTGCCGTTGACCATGACGCGGTTCGTAGGGCTTTCGTCAAAGCGTGCGAAATATCTTCCTAACATGCAGAAGTCCGCCCCCATCGCGAGAGCTAATGTGATGTGATAGTCCATGACAATTCCGCCGTCGGAGCAGATAGGTATATAAATTCCAGTCTCTTTGAAATATTCGTCGCGTGCCTGAGCAACTTCGATGACCGCCGTAGCTTGTCCGCGCCCGATACCTTTTGCCTCGCGTGTGATACAGATTGAGCCTCCGCCTATTCCGATTTTTATAAAGTCGGCTCCGGCCTCCGCTAAAAATCTAAAGCCGTCAGCGTCAACAACGTTACCGCCCCCGACCTTTACTTCATCGCCGTAATTTTTCCTTATCCATTGTAAAGTCCTGCGCTGCCATTCCGTGAAGCCTTCGGAGCTGTCAATGCAAAGCACGTCCGCACCGGCCTCGAGCAGTGCCGGGACTCTCTGTTCATAATCGCGTGTGTTAATCCCTGCGCCTGTCATGTAACGCTTTTTGCAGTCTAATAACTCTAACGGGTTTTCTTTGTGCATGTCGTAATCTTTTCTGAACACGAACGCGACCATGTGCCCGTCGCTGTCGATAATCGGCAGTGAATTTAATTTATGCTCCCATAAAATATCGTTGGCTTCGCTGAGGGTCAGTCCCTCTCCGGCTGAAATAACTTTGTCAATCGGAGTCATGAAGTCGCAGACTTTATCGTCTAAGTTTGAACGGCTTACCCGATAGTCCCGGCTCGTTACGATGCCCAGCAATTTTCCCGTTAAACTTCCATCTTCAGTAACTGCTACGGTCGTGTGCCCGGTTTGCTGCTTTAAGTCTAAAATATCTTTGAGAGTCTGCTCAGGGCTTATGGCGGAGTCGTTTGCGACAAATCCTGCTTTATATTTCTTGACGCGCTCAACCATTTCGGCCTGTTTCTCAACAGGCTGTGAGCAGTAAATGAAAGAAATTCCGCCCTCACGAGCAAGAGCTATAGCCATGCTGTCATTTGAAACTGACTGCATACACGCGGAAGTCAGCGGAATATTTATTGACAGCGGAGGCTCTTCGCCCTTTTTGAACTTGCAAAGAGGGGTCCTGAGTGAAACGTTCGAGGGCACGCAATTTTCTGATGAGTACGTCGGAATCAGCAGGTACTCGGAGAAAGTATGCGAGGGCTCGTTGTAGAAATAGGCCATGAAAAAAATTTCTCCTTTCAAAAAATTTTTGCCTTTAATAATAACATGAAAACATGAACGAGAGCGTTGAGCTATAAATTATTGAATAAATGAAAATCTGCGCTATAATGCAAGTAATTTCATGATTGTAACGTGGAAGGAGTGGGAGAATACCCTCTCCTTTTTTATATGCAGGATAGAATAAAAATGACAGAACAATTTTTGAAACAGATTGAAGCAATCGTAACGCGCTCCGGCTATGAGTGTGTGCATGTAGGTATACGCTCGGAGTTTGGGCGCATGAAGGTGCAGATATTGATTGACACACTCGGCGGAATTAACGTTGATGACTGTGAGACAGTATCGAGGCATGTAAATAAATTTCTTGACGAAAATCCCGACATGCCGGAGATCGACAGAGGACGCTATTATCTCGAAGTCAGCTCGCCCGGTATTGAAAGGCCGTTATACACGCTGAATGATTATGAAAGATTTCAAGGCCGTGAGGCCCGAATCAGATTAAATGGACTTCTTGAAGGGCGTAAAACTTTTACAGGCGTGATTAATTCTGTAGCTGACGGGCAGATTACTCTGCTCTGCGACATAGGGGAAAAGCGTATACCGTTTGAAATCATAAAGGGAGGAAATTTAATATACAGATTTGAAAATGAAAACGAAAATGAGAATGACACGAACAAAAGAAAAAATAAGAGAAAGGGGAGCAGAAAAAAATGATGCGTCTCGGTCGTGAATTTATCGAAGCTCTTGACGCTCTGTCCGTGCAGCGAGGACTCGATATAAACGTAGTAATAGCTACTATGGAGTCGGCCATGTTGTCAGCTTATAACAAGTATCAATCCGGTGAATGTGAAGCTGAAATACATATTGACCACGACACCGGCGACATGACTATTTATGAAATCCGCAAGGTCGTTGAGAAACTTGGAGACAACCCAAACGCCGTGCCGAACAGCGAGATAACCCTAGAGGACGCTCTTAAATATGACAACGAAGCTGAAATCGGAGGAAAAATAAAAATCGAAAAAACTCCGACTAATTTTGGACGTATAGCCGCGCAGACTGCTCGTCAGGTTATCGCACAAAAATTACGCGATGCCGAACGCAACGTTGTCTATAACGCTTTTGCTGACAGGGTAGGCGAAATGATCAGCGGGACTATTTACAGAGTTGAGGGCGACGACATCGTAGTAAGAATAAACGACAAGACCGACGCAGAATTGCCAAAGCGCGAGAGAATACCGGGAGAGCGGTACAATCCCGGCACAGTCATGCGCTTTTATGTTCTTGAAGTAAAAAATAAGCAAAGAGGTCCTCGAATCGTCGTATCAAGAACACACCCGGGACTTTTGAAAAAATTGCTGGAGCTTGAAATTCCTGAAATACAGCAGGGAATTATCGAGATAAGGAACATAGCAAGAGACAGCGGTTCAAGAGCTAAAGTCGCTCTGTCAACCCTTGATCCTAGTGTTGACCCGGTGGGCGCATGTATCGGCAGCGGCGGCTCAAGAATAAAAGCCATCAGTCAATCGCTTAAAAATGAAAGAATTGACGCTGTTATTTTTAGCAATGACCCTCTAGTTTATATAAAAAATGCTCTGTCCCCTGCTCAGATTGCAAAAGTTGAGCCCGTCCTTGACCACGAAAAAGAAGCTAATGTCTACGTGTATCAGGATCAGTTATCGCTGGCTATAGGCAAGTTAGGACAAAACGTCAAGCTCGCGGCGAAATTAACGGGCTGGAAGCTCAACGTTACAACAGTTGAGCCGGAGAGAATGCCGACGCTGAAGGATATTTTCCATGAGGTTTTTGAAGAAGGACAGTAAAGAAAAACATATTCCCCAGCGTTCCTGCGCCGTTTGCAGAGTAAAGAACGATAAGGAAAATTTAATCCGTCTTGTGAAAAGTCCTGACGGAAGGATTTTCATCGATACTGAAAAAAAATTACCCGGACGCGGCGTTTATATATGCTCTGATTTAGAATGTCTTGAGCGCGCTAAAAAATCCGGGATTATTTCTCACTCCCTCAAGGCTGAAGTTAATAATGACTTCTGGCTTGAGCTTGAAGAATATATAAAAAAGTCCGGCAGTGAGAAGAGCGTTAATCTAAAAATTAAATCAGTTCTTGGCCTTGCGCGTAAGGCCGGAGCGTTGTTAATAGGCTCGGAAAGAATTGAAAATGAAATTGAAAAATCCGGGCATAAAAAAATTCTCGTCATTCTTGCGGAAAATTCTTCGGAGGGCGTAAAAAAATTTGCGGCTTCTCATGAAAAAATTTTGCTAGACATGACGATTAAGGAATTATCAGAAGTTACAGGATTAAGAGACAGCGTTCAAATTTTGGCCTTGCCTCTTAATTCGGGGTTTGCCAAAAGAATTATAAGCCTAATAAATAAAGATACAGAAAGGAGCAACGCCGTTGAGCGATAAAATAAGGATCTACGACCTTGCCAGAAAATTAAAGAAGAGCAATAAAGAGTTATTAGCCGTTTTGCAGCAGCTTGATGTGCCCGTAAAATCCCACTCAAGCTCAATAGACGAGGAAACGGCGCAGATAGTCGAGAATATAATTAAGGAAGCAAGCGAGGCCAAGTCGCAGGAGAAAAAACAGCGCAGCACTGAAGGCTCAAAGACTAAACCAGAAAAATTTGTAAAGCCTCAGGGCAAAAAAGACTTACCCAGAGAAGATAAAGAGGATAAAGAAGAAAAAGATTTTAAGCCTGAAAGACCTCAAAGACCTCAAAAATTTCAGAAGCCTCAAAAATTCCAGAAAAATCAAAATCAAAACCAGCAGCAAAATTCTTCACAATTCCCGCCCAGAAAAGATAACAGGGACAATAACAGGAACGACAGGCAGCAGCAGCCGAAGCCCGAAAATATTTCTACGCCTCCTCAGCCTCAAAAAGTTCAGCCTAAGCCGGTTGTGAAACTTGTTGAGCGTCCGCCGATTATTACTGTTATGGGACACGTCGATCACGGAAAAACTACATTGCTTGACCATATAAGGCACTCTTCAGTCGCCGAACACGAAGCAGGCGGAATTACTCAGCATATAGGCGCGTATGTAGTCGTTCAGGACGGCAAGCAGATTGTTTTTCTTGACACGCCTGGCCACGAGGCATTTACGGCAATGAGGGCAAGGGGCGCAGGAGTTACGGACATTGTAATTTTGGTAATCGGTGCTGATGACGGAGTTATGCCGCAGACCCGTGAAGCCATTGACCATATAAAAGCCGCAGGGGTGCCGTTAGTAGTTGCGATTAATAAAATCGACAAGCAGGGCGCAAAACCTGACAGAGTCCGCCAGCAGCTTTCAGAGCTTGGAATTTTTGTTGAAGGTTGGGGCGGCGAGGTCGGAGCCGTAGAAATTTCAGCAAAGCAGGGCATCGGAGTTCCCGACCTTTTAGAGCGAGTCTTGCTTGAAGCTGAAATGCAGGAAATCAAAGCTGACCCGAACGCGACCCCCGAAGGCGTTGTAATCGAAGCAAGATTAGACAAAGGCAAGGGCCCCGTCGCTACTGTCATAGTTAAGAACGGAACACTAAAGGCCGGCGATATTGTTTTATTTAATTCAACGTGGGGAAAAACCCGCGCCTTGTTCGACTGGGCCGGTAAAGGTCTCAAGAGTGCCGGGCCAAGCACACCTGTTGAAATTTTAGGCTTGAGTGATGTCCCCAATCCGGGCGAAAGTTTCAGGGTCGTAAAAACTGAAAGGGACGCAAGAGCCGCCCTCGACGAAGCAAAATTAAAAGAACGTGAAGCCGCTGCAGATGTCAAACGCGCCTCTTTTGAAGATTTATATTCAAATTTGCAGGAAGGCCAGCTGCCTCACATGAATTTAGTTGTCAAGTGCGACGTTCAGGGATCGCTCGAAGCTCTCTGCGCAGTTCTCGAAAAACTTGCGACTAATGAAGTCGGCGTGTCGATCGTTCATAGGGGCGTGGGACGTATCGCGGAAAGCGATGTAATGCTCGCGTCAGCTTCAAACGCCGTAATAATAGGCTTTAACGTCAGACCTGACGGTAACGCTAAAAAAATCGCGGAGCTTAACGGAGTTGAGATAAGAATTTATAACGTAATTTATGACATTATCGATGACGTTAAGGCGGCTATGGCAGGCTTGCTGAAGCCGACACTGCGCGAAGAAACTTTAGGCGAAGTAGAAATCAGACAGATTTTCAAAGTTCCGAAGATCGGACGCATAGCAGGCTCTCACGTTACAAAAGGAGTCGTCAAGCGTACGGCAAAAGTCAGAGTTATCAGAGACGGCATTGTAATTTGGGACGGAAAAATTGCTTCCCTGCGCCACGAAAAAGACGAGGCACGAGAACTTAAAGCCGGAATGGACTGCGGAATTTCTCTCGAAGGCTATCAGGATTTTGAACCCGATGATATTCTCGAAGTCTACGAAGTCGTAGAAGAAAAAAGAACTTTACAATAATGAGCAGCAATTTAAGAATGTCGCGCATCAACAAACAGCTTCAGCGCGAAATAGCTTTAATAATTGAAAATAAAATTCAGAAAGAGAGCGTCAAGGGCACGATAATAACGGGCGTTGAGTGTACGAAAGATTTAGAACGCGCAAAAGTTTTTTTCACTGCTCTTGAGGCTCGGAAGTGTCCGGGAATTTTGAAGGACTTGAACGAAATCAAAGGCGCAATTCGAGGAATGTTGGGACAGTCGATAAAATTGCGCCGGGTTCCGTCTCTTGAATTTTATATTGACAAAAGCAGCGCATACGGAGCGAAAATTGACAGCATTTTAGAAAAATTAGGCTTCGGCTTGTCAGGCAGGAGCGCGGGTGAGGTCGGCAATGCCGATGAGGAGGTAGGAGGTAGGAGTGATGACGCAGACGAAATTTAATCCTGAAGATTTATTAAGCGCGTCAAAAACTCTGAAGGCTTACGGAACGTGGAAAATTTTTACTCACGCTAAGGCCGACGGGGACGCTTGGGGCTCATCGACTGCTCTTTACACTGCAGGAAAAAATTTAGGCAAAAATGTATGCTGGCTCAATCCTGACGAAAAACTTTCTGACAGATATAAATATTTATCGGGCTTCGACGCTCACATAACCTGCGAAAAATTTGATTTCGTTAATGAAAATGACGTTTTATATATTTTTCTTGACTGTTCCAACGAGGAGCGCGGGACTTTAGGCTTTGACGCTTCAAAAAATATTAACGCCCTTAACATAGACCATCATGAAGATAATTCTTTATTCGGGCGCGTAAATTGCGTTGACGGGAAAGCCTCATCGACCTGCGAAATGCTCTACAGAATTTTTGAAGCCGACGGCTGGGAAATCACGCAGCCCATAGCCGAGAGCTTATACACGGGAATTTTCACGGACACGGGCGGCTTCTCGTTCTCTAATACTTCGCCGCTGACGCATAATATTGCCGCTGAATTAATAAAACTCGGAGCAGAGCCTGCACACATGAGCGACTTAATAAGCCAGAATAAAACGCCTGCAGATTTTCTTTTATGGTCGCGTGCTATGTCTCGCGTAAAAATGTTCGGGCCTGAAAATATTTTTGCAATTTCAATTTTATTTGCATCAGATTTTCAGGAAGTCGGTGCGGACATGACAGGCACCGAAGGACTTTCGAGCATGTTCATGACTATCATGGGCGTTAAATTAATTTCGACGATATTAGAATTTCCGACCGGCAATGTCAGATTGAGCATACGTTCACGCGAGGGCAGCCCGTTCGGAGCCGGAGAGTTTGCACGCACTTTAGGTGGCGGAGGCCATGAACGCGCAGCCGGAGCAAAGTTTAATGTGCCGATTAATGACGCAATGAACGAACTGGAAAAATTAATCATGCAAAAATATCATGAATGCCTTAATTCTCATTAATAAGCCCGAAGGCTCGCGCAGTACTTTTTGTGTAGGAACAGCGAAAAAAAAATTAGCCGGTCTGAAAGTCGGTCATTCAGGCACGCTTGATTCGACCGCTTCAGGGTTGCTAGTGCTTTTAATCGGACACGCGACGCGCCTCAGCGAGTTTGTTATGTCGCTGCCGAAAATTTACAGAACTAAAATTCAGTTTGGAATTGAGACAGACACTTACGATTATTCCGGCGAAATTATTTCTGAAAAGGGCTTTGAAAATTTTGACGAAAAAATTTTTCATGACGCTTTATTCTCTTTTTCGGGCGTGAGGCTTCAAACACCTCCGGCAGTGTCAGCGATAAAGGTTGAGGGCAAACGCGCCTATCAATTAGCCCGCGCAGGTCAGGATATAGAGATGAAGTCGCGCCCGGTTTTTTTCAGAAATATAAAAATTTTAACGCCCTTTAATAAAAATGACGGGACTATAGAGCTTGAAGTCTCATGCGGTAGGGGAACTTACATACGAAGCCTTGCTCACGACTTGGGAAAAATCATGGGTTGCGGAGCTCACGTAAAAAAATTAGAGCGCGTTGCTGTCGGAAATTTTAACGTCAAAGACGCAAATAACCCTGACGATAAAATTTATAAGATAGTAAATCTTTCGGAGCTTGCTAAAAATTTCACGAGAATTTTTATTGGTCAGCGCGACGAAAAAACTTTCATGAACGGCATGAGCATTTTGTTAAATCACGCGGAAAAATTTTATCGCGGTGTCAGCGTGAAAGGTTTTATCTGCGTCGAGGGCGAAAATTTTTTAGCGTTCGGCTCTTACGCAGGCTATGATTACGTCAAGCCCGAAGTCATTGTCCCGAAAGTTTAGAATAGAATAATAAAATGCTAATCACTGTAGGCGCGTTTGACGGTTTTCACAGAGGACACGAAAAATTATTTGACGTTTGCAGAGAAAACGCCGTCAATGACGATTGGGGCGTTGTAACTTTTTATCCGCACCCTTCGGAATTTATGCACAAGCTAAATCATTCTTTATTTACGCTGAACGAGCGCGGTTTCCTGAGCAAAATTTTAGATATTCCAAAATTTTTTGTATTTAATTTTGATGAAGTTTTCAAAAATTTAAGCCCGGAAAAATTTATTGACATTCTCATAAAAAATTTTGATGTTGACGGAATTGTCGCGGGCAGTGATTTTCATTTTGGACATGAACGGCTCGGCAGCACTGAATATCTTGAAAAAATTTACGCAAAAAAAATAAAAATTTTTACGCTGAATTTATTTGATAAAAATATTTATTCAAGCTCAAAGGCACGAGAAAAAATTATTTCCGGCGACGCTGACGGCGTGAAAAAAATTTTGGGCTATCCATTCTTCATGATCGGCGACGTTATTCACGGCAACGAACGCGGCCGCAAAATGAATTTCCCGACGGCTAATATAAATCTTGAAAATAGAATTGTCCCGGCCTATGGAGTTTACAGCACCGCCGTATTAATTAATCATGAATGGCACTGCGGAGCTTTGTCAATCGGAAATAATCCGACCTTTCATGACGTGAACGAGACGCGCGCCGAAGTTTTTATCACGGATTTTTACGATGATATTTATGGATCAGAGCTCTTAATTTTTTTGATCGGCCGTGTTCGAGGAATAAAAACTTTTGAAAATCAAGATGCTTTAATGGCGCAGATAAAAGATGATGTTCATACATGCAGAGAAATTTATAAAAGTGCCATGAAATTTTTGAACACGAAAAAATTTTTAGAACGCGCTGAAAAAATTTATTACACTCAAGAAAATTTTTTACCTGAAATTATAAATATAAAATCATGCTTATAGATTCGCATTGCCATATTAACTCGGAAGAATTGAGAAAAGACGCTCAAGAAATTATTAGACGCTCTTACGAAGCCAACGTGAAAAAATTAATTATCGTCGGCTGTGATTTAGATGACAGTTTAGAGGCCGTCGAACTTGCTCACAAATTTTCTTTACCTCCTAACTCCTGCCTCCTAACTCCTACCTGTTACGCTTCAATCGGTATTCACCCACACGAGGCCAAGCGTTATGAGACAATACCCGAAGAATTTTATAAACTCGTCAACGATGAAAAAGTCGTTGCGGTCGGCGAAATCGGCCTTGATTATCATTATGATTTATCGCCGCGAGATGTTCAGAAAAAAATTTTTGAGCTTCAATTAAATTTTGCTGAAGAAGTCAACATGCCCGTGATTTTGCATATCCGTGAGGCAATGGACGACGCTATGAAAATTTTACACGCTCATAAAAATTTGAAATTATTATTTCATTGTTACGCAGGCGGTTTGAAATTCCTTGACGAGGTTTTAGAGATGGGCGGCATGTGCGCTTTTGGAGGCGCGTTGACGTGGAAGGGCAAAGGCTCCGAAGAACTGCGCGAGGTGTTCAGGATAATTCCGGCTGATAGAATTTTGCTTGAGACTGACTGCCCGTATATGGCTCCCGTTCCGATGAGGGGAAAAACTAACGAGCCTGCTTTTATAAAATTTGTCTACGAGAGGGCAGCGCAGGAGAGAAATACGAGCGTTGAGGAACTCGAAAAAATTATTGAAAATAATTTTGAAAATTTTTTTAGAACTAAATAATCATGATTACTGAAGAAAATTTTGAAAGTCTGCTTTTAGCTCTTGGATTTGAAAAATACGGCTTTACGTATAAAAAATTTTTTTCTGAAAATGTTTCAATGCAAGCTGACTTTTCAGTGAAAGAATTATGTTATCCTAACGACATAAAAGGCCGTGAAAGAAATAATAATTTTACTGCTAATGAAAATTTTGTCGTGTTTGAATGTGTCAACCGTCTTTTAGAAAAAGGCTACAGGCCCGAACATATTGAACTGGAAAAAGAATGGCACTTAGGACACGATGCGAAAGGCGGACGTGCTGATATTTGCGTAAACGATAAGGACGGCTCGACGCTTTTTATTATCGAATGCAAGACTTGGGGAAGCGAATTTGAAAAGGCTCTTAAAGACACTAAAAACGATGGGGCTCAATTATTTTCATATTGGCAGCAGGAAAATTCTTGTAAATGGCTCGTGCTGTATTCTTCAGATTTTCAAGATAACGAAGTTAAATATAAAGCTCCGACAATAAACTGCTCTGATGACAAAAATTTAATTCTTCTTGCCGAAAATGATACAACCATAAAACTTTATAAAAATTCCCCGACAGTCCCTGAAAAATTCGCGGCATGGGCAGAAACTTATGAAAAACAAATCCATGACGATTTAATTTTTTCTGTTTATTCAAGTGCGTATAACATTGGGATTAAACCGCTCTTCAAAAAAGATTTACGGAAATTTGAAAGCGAAGAAGCAAATAGAATCGTCAATCAATTTGAAGAAATCCTGCGACATAATAACGTCAGCGATAAAGAAAACGCCTTCAACAGATTAATAGCTCTTTTCATTGCCAAGCTGGTTGATGAAACTAACAGCAGCGAAGACAGCATAGTAAAATTTCAATATAGGCAAGGCCAAGACACTTACGAAGATTTGCAGGACACTTTACAAAAACTTCACAGCGAAGGCATGGAAAAATTTATGCGAGAAAAAATTTTTTATGTTGATGCCGATTATCCTGAATGGCTGTTCTCGCATTACACAGGCGCAAATAGAAAAAATGCCATTAAGGACTTAAAAGAAACTATACGTAAGTTAAAATTTTACACTAATAATGATTTTGCTTTCAAAGATGTTCACAATGAGGAATTATTTTTGCAAAACGGTAAAATTTTAGTCGAAGTTGTACAGCTCTTTGAAAGATATAAAATCATTTACCAGTCAAGATATTCAGTTTTAGGAAATTTATTCGAGCAGTTATTAAACAAGGGCTTTAAGCAGAATGAAGGACAATTTTTTACGCCGATCCCTATAACGCGCTTCATATGGGATTGTCTGCCTGTTGAGCGCATGATTAAATCCGACTATCCAAAAATCATTGACTACGCTTGCGGTGCCGGGCATTTCCTGACAGAAGCAATAGAGGCATTGAATTTTTTTGCAAAGTCTGAAAATAACGACTGGGCTAGAAATTCTATTTACGGAATTGAAAAAGACTACAGGCTCGCAAGGGTTGCTAAAGTTTCTTTGTTCATGAACGGCGCGGGCGAAGGCAATATTATTTTCGGCGACGGTCTCGAAAATTCTCCTGATAAAGGAATTGAAAACGGGACTTTCGATATTTTAGTCTCTAATCCTCCGTACTCCGTCAAAGATTTCTCGCAATATTTACAGAAGAAAGTTAAAGAAAATTTCACTTTAAGTAAAAAAATCGGCCTCAACGGAAGCGAAATTGAAACGCTTTTTGTCGAAAGAATTTCGCAGTTATTAAAGCCTAAAGGAATTGCGGCGGTTATCCTGCCGAGTTCAATTCTTTCAAACGACAGTGCAAGCTATACAGGAGCACGAGAAATAATTTTGCGGAATTTTTATATCCGCGCCATTGTTGCATTAGGATCAAAAACTTTCTGGGAAGCCGGGATAAATACTGTCGTTATGTTCTTGGAAAAATTCAACGAGCCTCCGAAACAAAGCGATTTATTTAATGATAGCGTAGACGCGATTTTTGATAATGTCATTCTCGCGGACTGGCAGGACAAAAAAATTTTAGACGCTTATATAAATCAAATTGGAGTTAGTCAAGACGATTATAAAAATTTCCTGAAAAAAGAATTTTCAAGAGAAGCATTAAATTCAGTTGAATATTTCAAGATGTATGTAAATTCTTTTTCCGATTCGCAGGAAGCTAAGAAAATAAAAAATCCTGAAATTTATCTCAAAAAATTTTATGAATATGCTCACGGAATTGAAAGGGAAAAGATTTTATATTTCGCATTGGTATACAGTCAAAGCACCGTGATTATTACAGCTCCGGCGGATAATAAAGAGCAAAAAGATTTTCTCGGCTATGATTGGTCAAACAGGAAAGGCAACGAGGGAATGGTACTCATTAAAGCCGGAGGAAAACTTTACAACGATGACGACAGAGCCGCAGAAGGCACGCTTGCAAATGCGGTCAAAAAATCTTTTGAGGGGATTGTGCCGATTTTTAACGAAGAGCAGTCTGTTTATGCTTCAGTCGTAAATACGAGGGATATGTTAGATTTTTCGCGTGTGAGTTTTAATAAGGCGATGAAGCTGACTTCAGATAAAGCGGTAGAAATCAAAAGTAAATTTTCAATAAAAAATTTGGGTGAGATTGCAAACATTATTGCTGGACAATCGCCGCAATCTGAATATTACAATAGCGAAGGCTTGGGGTTACCGTTCTATCAGGGGAAAAAGGAATATGGAGAAAAGTATTTGTTATCTCCTTCCGTATGGACATCTTCAATTACAAAAGAATCTGTAAAGGGCGATATATTAATGAGTGTTCGCGCTCCTGTAGGAGATATTAATCTAAATCCATATGAAAAAATTTGTATAGGGCGTGGACTTGCTGCTATTAAATCAAATAGTGATGATGTAATGCAAAATTATTTATATTATGTTCTGAAAGTTAATCAAGAAAATATAACAGGACATAACGGACTTGGTTTTGCTTCTATATCCGTTGGCGAAATTAAAGAAATTAAAATTCCTGTTCCGCCGCTCGAAATTCAACAAAAAATAATTTCCGAATGTGAAGCCGTTGACGACGAATATAACTTAACGCGCATGAGCATTGAAAATTACCACAAAAAGATTGAAGAAATTTTTACCAATCTTGATGTCATTTCGGGGGGGGGGTAAAACTATTTAATCTTTTTGATATTGCTTTACTCTTTAGAGGTGTTAATTACGATAAAGGTGAACAGAGGTTAAATGAAACTCAAAATATTGTTCTTACAGCAGACAATATTACACTTGACGGACGTTTTGAAATAACGAAGAAAATTTATGTTGATGATAAAAAAGATTTTCCTGAAGATAGTCGTCTTAAAGCAAAAGATATTTTTATTTGTATGTCAAGCGGGAGCAAAAAGCACGTTGGAAAAGTTGCATATATAAAGGCTGATACGAATTTTTATGCAGGTGGATTTATGGGAATTATTCGCGCAAAAAATACGAAGTGCATTTCAAAATACTTGTATTATATTTTGAATAGCTCTACGATGAAAAAAATTTTTTCTGAAAGTAGTACAGGCTCAAATATAAATAATCTGTCAAATAATATTGGGACACTAAAAATTCCTGTGCCGCCGCTCGACGTTCAACAAAAAATTATAGACGAATGCGAAGTCTTTGAAAACAAAATTGCCGAAGCCGAAAAAAGATTAGAATTATTAAAAGGCAAGACTGGGGAAATTTTGAAAAAATATTTGAATTAAAATGGAAGTGAAACATTTTGCCGCCTGTTATAAAAATTCTTTTTGATGTTTTAAGCGGCGTGAAAGATAATAATATTGCGTTTTCTGATTTACAAAAACTTTTAACAGCTCTTGGCTTTCAGCATAGAACAAGAGGAAGCCATTTTATATATTGGAAAGCCGGAGTTGAAGAAATTATTAATATACAACCTGACGGTAACAAAGCAAAATCGTATCAGGTTAAACAGATTCGTAATGTTATTCTAAAATATAAATTAAGCATTTAATTTGGGAGATGTTTTTTATGGATAAGTACAAAAAAATACTTTACTGGTCTGAAGATGACAATAAATTTCTAGTTGAAGTCCCTGAACTTGCAGGCTGTATGGCTGACGGCAATACACCAGAAGAAGCATTAAGAAATTCTGAAATAATTATTGCAGAATGGCTTGAAACGGCAGAAATGCTTGGGCGTGAAATTCCGCATTATAAAAATAATTTAATGTACGCGTAAAATTTTGAAAAAATACTTGAAAGTTGAAAAGCTCCTCGAAGCCGAAAAAAGATTAGAATTATTAAAAGGCGAGACGGGAGAAATTTTGAATCGCTATTTGAAATGATGATTAATGCCGCTTTGTTTCATTATACCGTTTGCCATGTGCCGCGATTTAATTTTGCCGTCAACCGCAAAGTTAGCATTCGTAATCGGGCTGTACCAAATATCATGATCGCCTTTGCCGTGCCGAACAAAATAGCAGCCGTGCTTTTTCAAAATTTCACGGACTATTTTTTCGTACTCAGTCATTTACAGTTATCTTGTCTTCGCGTTTAGCAATAAATGACATATTGAGATTTTCAGGCTTTATTCCATTTAACTCCATAAGCTCAGGTGTTGCGAATTTTACTCGTTCAATAAGAGCGTCAAGTGAGCCGGATTCGAGCATTAGTCCCGGCACATCAGGGCTTGTCGCAATCCATACTGCTGCTTCGTTGTCCCAAAGAAAATTTA
Source organism: Synergistaceae bacterium (assembly GCA_017443985.1). Lineage (GTDB taxonomy): Bacteria > Synergistota > Synergistia > Synergistales > Aminobacteriaceae > JAFUXM01. The sequence continues at coordinate 32,619 of JAFSXR010000007.1, read as the reverse complement.
TTTTACAGTTCATGTTGAAAAGCTCCTTAAAAAAAAATTATAATTAAATAAAATTATACATGACGACAACAAAGTGGAGTAAATAAAAAATTGTTTGAATTTAAGTTAATAGCCGAGTGCAAAGAAACGGGCGCAAGGGCCGGAGAATTTATAACGCCTCACGGAATTATTAAAACGCCCGTATTTATGCCCGTCGGAACTTTAGCGACAGTGAAAGCAATGTCGCCGCGTGAATTAATCGAAATAAATTCGCAGATTATTTTAGGTAACACGTATCATTTATACTTGCGTCCCGGCAACGAAATAATTTCAAAGGCTGGAGGGCTTCATAAATTTATGAACTGGGACAGGCCGATTTTAACGGACAGCGGAGGCTTTCAAGTTTTTTCGCTCGCAAGGCTTCAAAAAATTACGGACGAAAATGTTTTATGCCGCTCTCACATTGACGGCTCGCAATTAATAATGTCGCCGGAGTGGTCAATGGAAACTCAAAAAATTTTAGGCTCTGACAGTGCGATGTGCTTTGATCAGTGCTGCGAATTTCCTGCAACCCACGAAAAAGCTGAAGAGGCCGTCAAGCGCACAACACTTTGGGCGAAACGTTCTAAAAATTTTTTCATGAAAAATAATAATCCTGAACGCCAAGCACTTTTCGGAATTATTCAGGGCTCGGTCTATGACGATTTAAGAGAACGAAGCGCGGAAGAAATTATTAATTTAGATTTTCCGGGTTATGCTATCGGCGGTCTGTCGGTCGGCGAAAGTCATGAGGCTATGTATAAATCGCTCGATCTATTAAATAAATTAATGCCCAAGAATAAACCGCGATATTTAATGGGCGTGGGCTATCCTTTGAATTTAGTTGAGGGCATTGCACGCGGCGTTGACATGTTCGACTGCGTTCTGCCGACAAGAAACGGACGCAACGCTACTGTATTCACCTCAAAAGGCCGTTTGAATATGAGAGGAAAAATTTACGCCGAAGATTTTTCGCCGCTTGATGACGAATGCGACTGCTACACATGCAAAAATTTCACGAGGTCTTATTTAAGACACTTAGCGATTACGGGAGAAATTTTGGGCGCGAGATTATTTTCATGGCACAACCTGCGGTTTTCTTTGCGCATTGCAGAGGAAGCACGCGAGGCAATCATTAACGGAACATTCCCGAAATATCTTGAGGACTTCAAAGCAAAATTTCATGACGACAATCACAGCGAAGATCAATAAATGGAACCCTGAACCGGAAATAATTTCAAAGGCCGCTGAAATTTTAAGAAACGGCGGTCTTGTTGCTTTTCCTACTGAAACAGTTTACGGTCTCGGCGCGGACGCTCTGAACGCCGAAGCGGTCAAAAAAGTTTATGAAGCTAAAGGCCGCCCGTCCGACAATCCTTTAATTTTGCACGTTGCTAATATCGAGCAGGTTAATGAGTTAGTTTTTATAAACGACACCGCCGAAAAATTAATGAAAACTTTTTGGCCCGCTCCTTTAACTTTAGTGATGAAGGCGAAAAATATTATTCCCTTACGGACTCGCGGAGGACTCGACACGGCCGCAATAAGAATGCCCGACAACCCGACAGCTTTAGCTTTAATCGAAGCAACGGGACGACCCATAGCCGCACCCAGCGCGAATTTAAGCGGACGGCCAAGCCCGACGGATTTCGAGAGCGTTTTTAACGACATGAACAATAAAATCGAAATGATCATTGACGGCGGAAGCGTCGAGGTCGGAATTGAAAGCACAGTCATAGATATTACTAACCCGGAAAAAATTTTGATGCTTCGGCCGGGCGGAATGCCGCGTGAAATTTTAGAGGCGGCCTTACAAAAAAAATTAGAAGTTCCTGACGATCAAAGCAAAAAAAAATCTCCCGGCACGCGATACAAACATTACGCGCCCGATATTCCCGTTTTTATTTGGAAGAGAGGCGAAAAATTTCCGGAAGTTTATAAAAAAAATAATTTCGCGTTTATGGGACTCCATGAGCCGGATATTAAAGCCGACGGGATAATATTATTTAATGATGTAAAAAATTATGCTCGCGGACTTTTCGCAGGCTTCAGAAAATTTGAAAAAGAAAAATTTTCCTGCGTCGTTGTCGAATGGCCCGAAGATAATTCAGGAATAGGCGAGGGACTCCGGGACAGAATCTCAAGAGCAGGCGGAAAGAGTTAAAAGAGTTAGGAGGTAGGAGGTAGGAAGTATTTTTTTATGTATAATAAACAAAAAATTAATTTTTATGAGGAGTGAATATCTAAGAAAAATGAGCTGGGTAATTTTAGCACTGACGTTAGGTGCTGCGATAACCTCGATAATACATGGCGTTTTTATGCTCTTCGGATCACTCGTGAATACCGGAGCGATTTTTAACGTCTCTACTACCGTTCTTGCAAGCCTGCCCGTAGTGTCGGCTATCTTTGCTTTAATCGGAGGCGTGATAGCCTTTAATAAAAGCAAATGGGGCGCGCTGTTTCTTTTAATAGGCGGAGGGCTCTGTGTCCCGTCAAAAGATACGTGGCTTTATGGCGGAATATATTTTTTTGCGATGCTTCTGTGCTTTTTCTTGAAGCCTGAAAAACGTAACGACTATCAAGACTTGTTTTATGAGGACGATGAAGAGCCGGAGCCCGAAGAATTTTCACAGCCGCAAACGCCGCAATATTATCTCGGCAACGAAAGCGAGAACTACGCCGAAGAAGGAGATGAAGTTGATTATGTACAGGGAGGCTATCCCGAACAGCCTGCGGCACCTTCATATAACGAAGCGAACATTCCTGAGCCTACGTTAAACGGCGATGTAACTCCCCCCGTCCTTAATATTAATAACGAGCCTCCGAAATTACGAAGGCGAATGTCGAAATCCTGCCCAACTTGCGGAGCAACCGTTGCACGAGAGGCAAGATTTTGTTCCGTATGCGGCACGGCTCTTTCTATACCTGTTGATGAAGAACTGCCTGAAGCACAGAACAGCGACGCAGCTGATACTCCGGGCGGAAATTTTGAGTCTGAAAAAAATTTCGCAATGAACGATATAAATACAAATCCTAATGTGAATGATGGTGATGATGAAATGAACAGCGAACAGGCTGGAAATCCAAAAGTATTCGTGAAACCCAAGAGGGCAGCATCTTCGGATTTCGGCATGGCCGGCGGAACAAGACAAAAAATTAACAATAACATTGACGCGGCGGCCTCGTCTTATCAGGAATTTTCAAGATACACGCGAAGAGCAAAGAAGCGCAAGCGTTCAGCAGGCAGAAAAATTCTCAGCATGCTTTTGCTTGTCGGTGTTGTCGGCGGTGCTTTGTACTTCCTGCTCGGCCTCAGAAAACTTCCGCCCGGAGATTTGCCGCCTATCGCACAGACAAAAGTTATTAATAACTTGAACGCTAATAATGAAAATAATATCAGCGTAACGACCGTACCGTCAGGATCGTCAACGACAGCCGCGCCGGTGCAGGATACCAGTATCGCAACGCCGATCGCCGTAGCTGAAAACGTCCTGCCGAACTTCACGCCGGCCAGAGAGCCTAAACGAGGAATGGTCATCGGCAGTAATGTCAACGTCCGCGCCGATCATACGACAAATTCAGACAGGGTTGCGCGCCTCAATGTCAACAGCAGAGTTGAAATTATCGGCAACTATAACGTAACTTCAGGACAGCATCAGGGTATCTGGTATAACGTCATTACCGGCGGAAAAGAAGGCTGGATCTACGGACGCTATATTCAGCCGCTTGGCGAGGGCCTGCCCTCCGGATACTCGAACGCTTTATTAAAAACATTCGGCAGCGATAAATCACAGCTTGCCGACGCTCTCGGACAGCCCACAAGAAGTTCATCGACAAGCGCGGAATGGGAAGGACTTACTGCAACCTTTAAGGACGACGATTTGACGCGCATAAGGGTTACCAGTTCGAGACGGGAACTTCAAAACGGCTTGAAGGTTGGAATGAGCCAGACGGCACTGCTTCAGATTATGGGCTACCCTTCGGGCCTCAGCAATAAAATTTTGCAGTACAACGAGGGAAATAAAACGGGCGTCAGCGTACAGCTCGACAAGAACAACGCCATAAGCGTAATAACAATAAATTCAATTCAGTAAAGAGTCAGGAGCAAGGGGTTTTTACTTCCTAACTCCTAACTCTTACTTAATATCTAAGTCCGTATGACGGATAATAGACGCGGTTATCTTTCAGATTTTCTTTTTGAGTTTCGAGTGCTGTTTTCCCGGCGCTGCCCATTTTTTGAGCAAGCACGGAAGTTAAAACATGAACGGCAAACATCGAACCGATTAAACTGCTTCCGAATATCGGCGAGTTGTCGCTGGCATAAAAATTAAGCTGCGAATATGTACACACCGGAGCCGCCGGGCTGTCAGTGATTGTAACAACGCAGGTATTTTGAGAAGAAATTTCTTTCACGGCCTCTGTTACTTCGATTACGTAGCTTGGAAGCTCGCAGACGATTAACATGTCATTAGATTTTATTCCCCTTGCCTGTTCGATTAGAGAAAGAGAACCGCGCCGCATTAAAACGCTTTTCAGGCCGAGCTCGGTAAATCTGGTGTAGAGCCATTCGGCAGGAAGAGCGGAAATTCCCCAGCCCATGCAGTAAATCGCATCAGAATTTTTTATGAAATCGCAGAAATTATTTATCATGGCCTTGTCAAGCGTCAGATTTTTATAAGTCTCGCTTATATTCGCCTGCTCCAGCCTGCAAAGCTCCGAAATAATATCAGATCCGTTTTCAAGCCCGATCTTTGACGATGAGGGAATGACCTGAGTCAATAATTTTTTCTTCAGCGTATTCTTAAGGTCAGCGTAGCCTTCAAAACCCAGCATTCTGGAAACGCGGACCAGCTGAGCGCGGGAGACTGATAATTTTTCGGCAGTCTCGCTGATTGAGTGAAAAGCTATTTCTGATGAGTTAGCCAAAATATATTCGGCTACCCGTCGTGTTTTTGAAGGAAACGTGTTGAGCTTCCCTCTTATTCTGTCTTCAAGTCGCTGAACGTTCATTTTTTATTTTATGTCAGTGCACATAACGTAATTGACTCCGCTTCCCCTTGATGAGCGCAGAGTGCCTTTGACTTTTACAGGGTCGTCTGTTTTTTTCTCGTTTACAATAGAATTTACATTGCTGTCGTAGCTGTTGACAACTTCCTCATAGACGCGAACGACTATAAAATCGCGTCTTGAGTGGCCGTGCTCGTCAGCATATTCCTGACGGACCGCGAAGCGTTGATACCTTCCGAGCCCCGTCTCGCCCACCGGCTGTGCTTTTACTAAATGAACATAGCCCGCAAGTTCTACGTCATTTTCCGGCTTAAAATCTTCCGGTAAAACTTCAACATCGCTGACGGCTAAATATAACTCGCCGCTTCCCGTCGATGTTCTCAATGCCCCGTGAACGAGGATAGGCGTATTTTCTTCGAGGGCTTTCAATTTTTCCTGGACATCAGGCAGAAAAGCACGGGCATTCAAAAAATCTTTGCGCGGCGTTCCGTCAATCATAGAACTCTCGTGGCGGATCGAGAATGCGAAGTGCTTATCGTCTTTTTTGCGGCTCAAGAGATGCAGACGGCCGGAAAGTGTTACTGAATTTTCGTAGTTCATTGGCTATCACCTTTTTCATATTGAGATTAAAAATTCACTTGCTATTATTTTACAGCACAAAAAATTTTTAGGGCCTAAAAAAATTTTTATAAAACTTAAAAAGCCGGAGCGAAAATTTTTGAGAAGGTCTTGTGAAAATTCATTGACTTAAATTTTTTTATACGTGTCGTAAAAAATTATAATGACGAAAAAATTTTGAAGTTTTTGTAGTGCCCATTGTAGCCCCCAAAAAATAATTCTTCTGGATTTTTTAGAATGACTTAAGGTATTATATCATAAGTGCATTTTTTATGGAGCTGCCACAGCTCCTCCTGCGTGTATAATATCAAGTCGAGCGTGCGATAATTCGCTCCCCTGCGCTAAAATATAAACGTGATAAAAATTTTTTGCATAAGGAGAATTTTTTATGAAATTTTATGACCTTGAATGGCTCGCTGAAAAATGCGGAACTGATAACAAATACGAGATTACAACAAAAGTATCCGCTGAGGCACGGCGTGAAAGCGAGGAGTTTACTTTTGATAAAAATAACCCGGACTCTAATGAGCGTTTTATATCGAATGTTCTGAGCGAAATTGAGAACGATACAAGTCCGATAAGCGTAAATTATGCGCCTGCGAAAGTCAAGATCACTGTCTCTGCTGCGCCGGAACAGGAAAAAACAATAACGCCAGAGCCCAAAATTTTACCTGAAATGGAGCCTGAAGAAGAAGCAGACGAAAAGGAAGACGAAGAAGAAAATACAGACATCGAAGAAACACAGGACGAGGAGACAACGGAGAAAAAGCCCGAACGTAAAAGAGAGAAAAAAGAAAACACCGAAAGAACTAAAACTAAAACTAAAAAAGTATCCGAAAAAAAATCAAAGCCTGCTGCAAGGACGAAAAGAACTACGAACGAAGAAAAAGAAGAAGCTAAGGACGATACAAAAACTGAATCAGAACCGGCTGAAGCCGAAGCAGTTGAAGCAGTTGAAGCAGAAACAACAGAAACAAATTCAGATGAATAACTGGAAAGCAGGCCGCAAAATTCTCTTGGGCATAACAGGAGGCATAGCGGCCTATAAAATTCCCGGACTGGTCAGATTAATTAAGAAAGCCGGCTGTGAGATAGAAATTATTTTGACGGAAGCGGCTAAAAATTTTGTTGCTCCGATGACTCTTGAAACTCTTTCGGGGCGAAAAATTTGGACGGAAAATAATTTTGACTTCAATATCCCTCACGTAAATTTAACTCAATGGGCCAACGTTTTTGTAATCGCTCCGTGCACGGCGAACACTCTCGCAAAAATCGCGCACGGAATTTCCGACAATCTTTTGACTTCAGCAGTCATTGCTTCAACGTGCCCGCTCTTAATTTTTCCGGCAATGAATGAAAACATGTACGCTAATAAAGCGACGCAGGAAAATATAAAAATTCTTTCGGAGCGCGGAATAAAAGTCATTAATCCGGCTGAAGGCGAGCTTGCCTGCGGAGTGTCGGGCAAAGGCAGAATGAACGAGCCCGAAGAAATTTTATTAGAAATTTTTAGAGCGTTATACCCCGTTCATGATTTAGTTAATAAAAAAGTTTTAATTACGGCCGGGCCGACGCACGAATATTTAGACCCCGTTCGTTTTATTTCTAATCCAAGCACCGGGAAAATGGGAGCGGCTATGGCGCGTGCAGCATGGTACAGAGGAGCTGAGGTAAAAATTATTTCCGGGCCTGTTAATTTTAATTTTAATTCTTACGGCTTTGAAGTCATAAAAATTAAATCCGCGCTTGAAATGCTCGAGGCCGTGAAAAAAAATTTATCATGGGCTGATTTTATCGTTAAGGCTGCGGCAGTCGGGGACTACAGGGCAAAAAATTTCTCGCCTCAAAAAATTAAACGCGAAGGGAAAAATGATTTAGTCATAGAGCTTTCACAAAATCCTGATATTTCTGCCGAAGTCGGGAAATTAAAACGCGAAAATCAAATTTTAATCGGGTTTGCAGCTGAGACTCAAAATATTTCAGAAAATGCCCGCGAAAAATTAGCGCGTAAAAATCTTGATTATATTTTGGCCAACGATGTCAGCGAAAAAAATTCCGGCTTCGCTGTTGACACTAACACAGTAAAATTAATTCCTAAAGATATAAACAAAACTGAAAAAATTTTTTCCGGCTTAAAAGACGACATAGCCTGCGAAATTTGGGACAATGTCATTTCTTTATGACGTTGCAGTGCCGGAGATGGCTCTGTCCGATTTAATGTATCAATGCCCTGTCGAAATTCAAACGGGCGCGAGAGTCATTGTAGAAGTCAAAAAAAATCTGCACGCCGGTTTTGTTCTTGGCCTCTCTAAAAATAATTTATCGCAAGAAATAAAAATAAAAAGCATTGAAGGCATTATAGACGCTCAAAGCATAATCGACCCTGATTTATGGGACATGGCGGCTTATGCCGGGCGCGTGTGTCTTTGCGGAGCCGGTGCTGCCCTAAAAATTATTTTGCCGAGACCGTTAATAATGGGCGATAAAATATTTAATCACTCAAAAAATTTTCAGCATGATAAAAAAATTTTTCACGAATTAGATTTTTTTAACCCTTTTGATTTTGAGCGAAAAAATTTTTATCTCAATGAGCTTGAAAGTAATAAAAGGACTTTGATTTTATTTCCAAGAAAAGAAAAAGCAAAAGAATTTTTTTTGACGCTCCCTGAAAATTTGAGAGAGCAGGCTTTTTTATGGCCGTCTGCCGGAGGGAATAAATTATGGCTCGCGTGGCTGTCAGTGAACGAAAAAAAATTTAGAATTGTAATCGGGACTGCCGGTGCCGTATTCGCTCCGTTAATGCCGGAGAAAATCATAATCGAGGACGAAGCTAACGCGGCTTATGTAATTCCGCCGGTCTTGAATATTTCCGCTAGGAGTCTTGCAGGCCGCCGGGCAGCTTTTTTGGGAGCTGAATTTGTCGCCGGAGGCCGTATACCGTCGCTGAAAACTTTTTTGCGGTCAAAGCCGGAACAAAAAATTCTGCCTGAGAAAAAAAATATAATCCTCGCCGATATTTTTCATGCTAAGACGCGCAACGAAGAAACTCACGGGATAAAAGGCTCAATCCCTTTGACATTTTCGCTTATAAAAAATACTTACAGGGAGCTTGCGAAAAATAACACCGTAATTTGGATTTTGAACAGGCTCGGCGAAGCGTCCGAAGTTTTTTGCGACAACTGCGGAAAGCCGATAGCGTGCCCAAATTGCAAAAATTTAATGAGAAGCGAGAATAACGGAAAAATTCTGCGCTGTAGAATTTGCGGAACGGTCCGCGAACTTCCTGAGAAATGCGAAAATTGCGGCTATAAATTTTTTACCGGCAAGCGGCCGGGACTTGAGGCTCTCGAAAAAATTGCCGGGCGGTATTACGATAAAGTTCAGGTCTATGCGGATAAATACAGCCGTCCGAAAAAAAACAGTTTAATTTTAAGCACGCAGCGCGGACTGGAACTTTGCGAAAAAATTAATCCGTCGTTAATTGCGTGGCTCGATTTAGATTTAGAATTATGGCGGCAGGATTACGACACAAGAGTTAATGTCTTTGGGCTCTTATGGGAAAGTTACTGGAGGGGGCGCGAAAAAAATTCAGAACGGAAAATTTTAATTCAGTCCCGTAAATCAGGAATGAAGCTGGCTAAATTTTTATATACAGGCTGGGAAAAATTTTTTCCGTCAGAACTTGAGACGCGCCGCGAATTTGATTTGCCGCCGTTCGCTTTTATAATCGAGATTGAAAGCGAAGATATAAATCTGCGCGAAAGATTGCTTGACGAATTTTTTGACGCAGGAATTTTTGTCATGGATCCCGGCGACTCTTCGCAACCGCTTTATGTTAATACAAACTCGCTCGAACCTGTTGAGAAGGTCTTGCAAAAATTTAATTCTAAAAGAAAATTATTAAAGATCACATTAAAAAGTTAAAAATTTTTTAAGAGGAGATAATAAAAATTAATACTTACACAAAAAAAATTGCGCGCGGTGCATTAATTGCGGCACTTTACGCGGCACTCACCATAGCTCTTGCGCCGATTTCCTACGGTCCTGTTCAGTTTAGGGTTTCGGAGGCTCTTACCCTCCTGCCGTTTTATTTTCCTGAAGCTATACCCGGCCTGACTATAGGCTGCGTGTTCGCAAATTTTTTCGGGGGCTTCGGTTTTACGGATATGTTTTTCGGTTCGCTTGCGACTCTCATCGCGGCGTTTCTCACTCTGAAATCAAAAAATATTTTTGTCGCGGCATTCTGGCCCGTAATTTCTAACGCAGTAGTAATCGGAGCAATGCTGCATTTTTTAATCGACGTGCCATTAATCGCAACGTGCTTTTATGTCGGGCTGGGCGAGGCCGGAGCGTGTTATCTTGTCGGAGTTCCGCTGATGAAATTTCTTGAAAAACGAAAAATAATCACAGGGCCAAGCGTAAATTCTTAGGAAATTGCGTAATCTTTACGGTTTTTTAATGAAAAATAAAATGTAAAATGCACCTCGAAAGTTTTTTAGGCGTTTTATAAAACTTAGGAGGAATATTTTTATAATGTCATTAAAGAAATTTATTTTGCTTGTAATCGCAGTTTTAGTAGTAATGAGCTTGACATCAATCGCTTCAGCAGCACAGAAGAAAGCCGCAGCGGCCGCTCCTGCACAGTCAGCAGGCACGGAGACAGTCGGCGTAGTTGACAGAGGAGAAATTCTTAACAATCATCCGGGACTTGCTCAGGCTCGCCAGAAATTAGCAGACATCGCCAGACAGAAAGAAAACGAAGCAAAAGCAGCAGCAGATAAAGAGACAGACACCGCGAAAAAAGCACAGGCCGTCCAGGCAAAAAGAATGGAGCTTGCAGAAGAAGAGCAGAAGTTAATGGCTCCCATTTACCGCGATTGCGAGCAGGCTGTACGTGAAGTTGCCGTCAAGAAAAAATTAAATCTTGTGCTTGATAAATTTGTCGTTTTAATCGGCGGCGTTGACATCACGCAGGACGTTATTCAGCAGTTATCGAGAAAGAACTAAAAATTTTAAGAAAAATAAAATTTAATTTTTATGCGTAAAATTTTTGCGTTCACCGTAATTTTTTTATGCTTGTTGAATTTTAACTGGGCGTTCCGCGCTTACTCGGCTCAACAAAAAAATCAAGAGCATGAGTGGGTGTGGAACGTCTTAGCTGTACCTCCGGAGGGCGGCTGGGAAGCAGAGCCGGGAAAATCCATCAAGACCGCGCTTTTGTGGTGCGAGCGTGAAATTTCCGAGAGCAGTTCCGGCGTTGGAGGCCATGACGTAAAATTTATTTTTCTCGAAAATCCCAAAGAAAGTCAGCAGCCTGCACGCGATATTAATTTTAAGTTTGACGCTCATTCTATCGCGGTGTTGAGCTTCGCGCTTTCTCCTGAGGCTGATAAAATTCTCGTCTCGCGTATGGCCGGAATGAATATCCCGTTATTAATTGCAGGCGGCGAAAATGTTTTGATTGACCGTAACGGAAGGCCGATTAATAATATTTTTGCGCTTGATTTATATCGTGATTACAGGTGCCCGGCATTTTCTCAATACGCCGCAAAAATTTATGACAAAGAAAAAAGAATCGCCTTAGCCGCTGCGCGTTTCACGATTAATCAGGAACGCGAGGCAAAAATCTGTTATTCAATGCTCGACAGCGAGGGTTTTATGCCGATGCCTTACTGGGCCGACGCTTCCGTCCGTGATACTTACGCTATGATGTCAGAAGAAATTGAGAGCTTCGAGGGCGACAAGGCCGGAGTAGTAATTTCTTTTATGGGCAGCATGGGAGCGCGGGAGATATGGAGAAATTTTATGCGCCTTCGGACAGCTTGGCAGTTATGGAACTGTGCCGAGCCTGACAAAATGTATTTATCGTGTCTCGGAATGATTTTTGCGGACCAAAATATAATGCTTGCTTCACTCGGAGGCTTTATCGAAATTAAGCGCATGTTATGGCGGACACGTGCAATGGCCGTTAATGACACGGTAGCCGCAGGACGCGCAATAGCTCTTTATGAATGGTTTAAGAGGGCCGTTGATTTAATGCCGCAGCCTGTTGACGCAATGCCCAGAGAAAATTTATTGAATAATCTTGCGCATGTGCGTTCAATCCCGTTCGGCAATCAGGAATTAAATATCAGTCCCTTGCTTCACAGACCTGTTTCAAGAAATGTTTTCATTGTTGAAGTCCGCAATCATGATTTTTATGATTTAGACGTGATTAATACTCGCGGACTTGCCTACGTGCCTTCGTATTAACTTTAATTAAAAATTTTTTGTGATATATTTTTCTCACCGAAGTTAAAATAAAAATTAAATACGAGGGAGGAAATTTTTTTATCGTGAAAAAATTTTTATCTTTTTCTGCCGTAATTTTAATTTTTTTTGTTCTTGCTGATTCGTCATTTGCCTTCACTAAAAAAGAACTCAAGAGCATGGGCGATTTCCTGACCCCTTTTGTTAGGTTTTCACTTGAAAATTTTGACGTTAAGGCAGACGGCGATGATGATCTGTTGCACTTGGGAGATCCTGCTAACGTGTATCATTTAATTTCCTTCGGAATTGATTATAATGTTCGTTATAATCACAGCCTCATAAAATTTTGCGAAGACCCCGACTGCAAACTTAACGGCCTTATGACGATTGACGGAAAATATATAAAGGAAACAGTGAAAAAATTTTTTGACATCGACATAGAAAATCAAACCGTTACGGACGAGGATATGGAAATTACGATTGAGTATGACGGAAAAGTTTATCACTTTGACGGAGATGTCGAGGGGGAAGATTATTCTACAGTTGTCGAAAAAGCCACGCGGAACGGAAAAATTATAACTATGCTCGGAACTTTTTACAGCTACGATAAACCTTTTAGAAAATTCGAGGCTGCGGCAAAAATTCATAAATATAAAGGCAAAAATACTTTTGCGATACTTTCACTCAAGACGGGAGAGATTATTCAATGAAAAAATTTTTATTGTCAGTTCTTTTAATTTTTGTATTCTGCTGCGCTGCGTCTGCTATAGATCAAACTCCGGAAATGAAAAAAATGAGCGTCTTTATCAGCAACTTCACGGAGGCAGGATTTTTTAACTTCGACCTTGAGGACGGAGACAATGACGGCGAGGCATTAAGCGAGTACGAAGAGCCTGTAACTCATTTAGGAAACCCGGCCAACATTGCCGAGCTTGCAAGATTTGGAATTATTCACAACCTCATCAACAACTACAACAGCAGAATTAAAAAATGCAAAGATAAAAACTGCGAGAGCGGAAATCTTACGATTGACAAGAAATTTGTTTTCGAGAGCGTCAAAAAATATTTCGGTCTTGACATCAGCAAAAAAGATTTGAGCGTAATCGCTGAGGACCCTAGCGCGGTTTTTTCTTTTGACGGAAAATTATTTCACTTTGACGCGGACAGCTTCAGAGAGCCCGGCAACGACAAAATTTATTTTGCTGACGTTCAGGGAGTTACAAAGAGGGGCAAAAATTTATTAATTGCCGGAGATATTTATAATTCTAAAAAAATTACGGAGCGTCCGGGAATGTTCGCTGCTACTGTCAGACCGGTTAATGGCACATGGGTAATTATTGACATGACTACCGACTGGGTTACTAATGCCGGGAGGGACTAATAAATGAAAAAATTTGTTGCACTTGCGTTTTTCTTTTTGCTTGCGTTTTCTTCTGCGGCTTCGGCTCTTCAATATCCTTATATCGGAATGTCTAAGGGCGACGGCGTAAGGCTTCGCGCAGATCCCGGCACTAAGGGCTACGTTATCGGCAAAGTGAATAAAGGCGATGTCTTTGTCGTCATGGGAGAAACTTTTGTTGACGGTCAAAAATGGCTTGAAATTGATCACCCCACAAAAAAAGGCACTGCTTTTATTTCAGCTCAGTTCGTTAAGCCTGAGTATGCAGGGGAAAAGAACGTTGACACAGCAGGCTGTAAAATGTCCGCTGAAATTCAAATGGCTTTCGGAATCACGCGGGATAAAGCACTCGCCATTCACGGAAAACCGAAAGACTTTGCAGACGGTCCGGGCACATCAGTATTAAATTATAATGGCTTCCAGCTTGATTTTCTTGACGACAGGCTTCAGCGCGTCGAAGTAAAAAGCGGCTTGATGCCCTTCGGAGATATTTGTCTCGGCGATACTCAAGAAAAACTTTTAAGAGTCTTGGGCAATGAAATCGAAGACCCTGATGAAAATTTTGAGGGCTGGACGTGCCGTAACGCTCTGGGCGAAGAAATTTTCTTCGAGTTCGGAACTAATAAGAACGGCGAGACAGTCATCGTCTTTATGACGTGGGAGTCGCCCGTAGGCTAGAGTGATATAATCTAGCGGACAATAAAATCATCGCGAGAGGAAACAAGTTGACTTCATTTCAAATTTTCAACTGAATATGAAAAATCACTAAATCCCGGTCGGGATTTCGCTTTGCGTGCATAAATCGTGAATTATACGCTCAAGAGCTTAGTAGCTTTTGGGCGTTTTTTTATTGTCAAAATTTTTCAAAAAATTAAATTTTTAACAGGAGGTTTTAATTATGGACGAGCTGTTAAAACTCGTGAGTGAAGCTAACGGCTTCTTATGGGGAACAAATTTTTTAATCCCTCTGCTTTGCGGTACAGGTTTGTTTTTCACATTGAGACTTGGTTTTGTGCAGATTACAAAATTTGGAACGGCCTGCAAAAAACTTTTCGGCAACTTCTCATTGTTCGGCGAAGCAGCCGGAGCGCACGGCATGAGCTCATTTCAGGCACTTGCAACGGCAATCGCGGCTCAGGTCGGTACGGGCAACTTGGCCGGAGCTATGACTGCGTTAGTCTCAGGAGGGCCCGGAGCAATTTTCTGGATGTGGGTAGCGGCATTTTTCGGAATGGCTACAAATTTTGCGGAAGCCTGCCTCGCACAATTATATTAGCAGCGTGATGAGACAGGCCACGTTGTCGGCGGCCCAGCTTATTATATTTCCAGAGGCTTGGGCAACAATGCTTTCTCAAAATTTTTAGCGGGCTTCTTCGCCGTCTCAATAATATTAGCACTCGGCTTCATGGGCAACATGGTACAGGCTAACTCAATCAGCGATGCTTTTAACGGCGCGTTCGGCTGGGACGTAAAAATTATCGGGGCTGTGCTTGCTGTCGTGGCAGGATTAATTTTCATCGGCGGAGTAAAACGCATAGCTTCAGTAACTGAAAAATTAGTTCCTATTATGGCGATTCTCTATGTCGTTGTCGGCTTTGTCTTAATCTTTATGAACATCTCGCACCTTCCGTCAGTGTTCGGTGAAATTTTTGCTTGTGCATTCGCCCCTAAGGCAGTATGGGGAGGAATGGCCGGTGTAGCTGTTGCTCAGGCGGCACGTTACGGAATTGCTCGCGGACTTTTCTCGAACGAGGCCGGAATGGGATCGACTCCTCACGCTCACGCAGTCGCTAACGTAGCCCACCCGGTTGAGCAGGGAGTTTTGGGAATTATCGCAGTTTTCATTGACACTTTCGTAGTGTTAAACATTACTGTTTTTACCGTAATGTCATCAGGAGTTCTCGATAATAATTTTGTCGAGGGCGGAGCTAACCTGCGCGGAATTTCACTCGTTCAAGCAGCATTCGCTGAACATTTCTTGGGCTCATGGGGCTATCCTTTTATCGCGGTGTGCCTGCTGTTCTTTGCCTTCTCAACCGTAATAGGCTGGTATTATTTCGGAGAGTCAAATATCCGCTACTTATTCGGAGCAAAGGCCCTGCTGCCCTATCAGCTTTTAGTGATGGCGTTTATTTTCACGGGAAGCGTTTTGAAAATTGATTTAGTCTGGGAACTTTCCGACTTCTTCAACGGAATTATGGTTATCCCGAATTTAATCGCGATTTTATTTTTAAGCAATAAAGTTGCAAGGCTCTTGAAAGAATATAACGAGGGAATTGCGTATGACCGCGAAAAATTTTTGAATTAAAAATAGCGGCGTATTATAATTAGCTTGGAATAAAATAAAAATAACCTTGATTGAAGGATACGGGAGAGAACTTTTTATTAAATTAAGTCGCCGAAGGGGCAAGAAGCAAGCGCGAAACTCTCAGGCAAAAAGACCGTACCCGGACAGGACTCTGAAGCCCATTACCCATTATGTTAATGGCAACAGACGCAGAAAAATCGCGGAGGGGTTAATTAATGTTCAAACTTATCACAAACAACATGAATTTATATAACACAGTCAGGAACGGAGAATTTATTGACGGTTCTTCGCTTGATGTTTTGATTCATGTCCGCAGTCTTGTTCACTTCGGCAGCAAAATTTTAACCCACCCGCTTTGCGGTAATCTTCGGCCCAATCATCAGCCCTTCAGAAGCGTAATAATTGATGAGAGGTCCGGGCTCGTAGATTTAGACTCGCTTTCTTTAATCGAGGACGCTGTGCGCGTGTATCAATCCTGCAAATTAATAATGCCCGAAGAAATTGACGAGGCAACTTTGAAGGATTACGCATACATTGACGCGGAATTGATGAAAGAAAGCCTGCTTCAGTTCTCACTCCTGACCCCTAACCCCTAACTCCTCACTAAAAATTATTAAGGAGGGATTTACGTTGAAACTTGAACTTCACTGGCTGAACGTTAAGAGCCTGAAGTTTTCAGACAAGACCGGTTTTGCTGACGGAGTTTTGAGCGTCAACAAGGCCGAGCTGCTTTCACTAATCGCTGAAGACCCGTTATTAGGGAAAAATCTTGACGTTGATTTAGCGATGCCCGGTGAGAGCGTGAGAATTATGCCCGTCAAAGATGTCATTGAGCCCCGTTGGAAAATCGAGGGCAGGGGACAGGTTTTTCCTGGCTTATTGAGCGACGTTGAGACGGTCGGCGAGGGCAAAACGCTCGTATTAAGCGGCGCGGCAGTCTTGACCGCAGGAAAGCTGGTCCGCTTCCAAGAGGGTATTATCGACATGAGCGGGCCCGGAGCTGACTACACGCCCTACTCAAAGACCTGCAACGTTGTTTTAGTTCTTGAGCCGTCTGACCCGAACATGGACAAGCACGATTATGAAAAGGCTTGCAGAATGGCCGGACTCAAAGCCGCCGCGTATCTTGCAAAGTCATGCGCTGATGTGAAAGCTGATTTAATCGAAACATACGAGCAGGCGAATATCCGCGAGGGCATGAATAATCTTCCCGGACTTCCTAAAGTCGGCTATCTCTACATGCTCCAGACGCAGGGACTTTTACACGACACGTATTTATACGGCGTTGACGTTAAAAAAATTCTCCCGACTTTCTTATCGCCCCTCGAAGTCATGGACGGCGCAATAGTATCAGGAAACTGCGTCAGCGCGTGCGACAAGAACAGCACTTACTCTCACCAGAATAACCCCGTAATTGCTGACATGTTAAAGAGGCACGGAAAAGATTTTAACTTCATCGGCTGCATTGTTACGAACGAGAATGTTACCCTTGCGGACAAACGCAGAAGCTCAACTTACGCCACGAAATTAGCCGCTATGCTCGGCCTTGACGGGCTTGTAATCACTGAAGAGGGCTTCGGCAACCCTGACGCTGATTTAATCATGAACTGCTGGAAGGCTGAAAGGCTCGGAATTAAGACGGCGTTATTAACTGACGAGTACGCAGGCCAAGACGGAGCAAGCCAGTCATTAGCAGACTCATGCCCTGAGGGTAACGCCTGTGTAACGGCAGGGAACGCGAACGAAGTTATAAAACTCCCGGCAATGAAAAAAGTTATCGGCTATGCCCAAGAAGCTGACGTAATCGCAGGAGGCTGGAACGGTTCACTTGCCGACGACGGCTCAATCACCGTTGAGCTTCAAGCCATCACGGGCTCGATGAGCGAACTCGGCTACACGAAGCTCGGAGCTTATACGCTTTAGGAGGTGAATAAAAATGTCATTCAAAGTAATTCATTATATTAACCAGTTTTATGCCGGCATAGGCGGAGAAGAGAAAGCCGACTATCAGCCCGAAATAAGAGAAGGCGTTGTAGGGCCAGGCATGGCTCTCAAGGGTGCGTTCAAAGGCGAGGCCGAGATCGTTGCGACCGTAATATGCGGAGACAGCTACTTTGCTTCAAACATGGACGAGGCGACGGCGAAAATTCTCGACATGATGAAAAAATATCAGCCTGACGCTTTCATAGCGGGCCCGGCATTTAATGCAGGACGCTACGGGACTGCCTGCGGTGCCATGTGCGCTGCCGTTGCAAAAGAATTTAATATTCCCGTTATAAGCGGCATGTACCCCGAAAATCCCGGCGTGGAGATGTACAAGAAAGCCGCTTGGATTATCGAGACCCCCGACAACGCCGTAGGAATGAGAAAGGCCGTTCCGGCTATGGCAAAAATGGCTCTCAAGTTATTGAAGGGCGAGGCAATAGGCAAACCGTCCGAAGAGGGTTATATTGAGCGCGGAGTCCGCAAAAATATTTTTTATGACAAGCTAGCCGCTGAACGCTGCGTTGACATGTTCGTAGCAAAATTAAAAGGCGAGCCCTTTGAGACTGAATATAAAATGCCCGTCTTCGACAGAGTACCGCCCCAGCCCGCAGTAAAGGACATGGCCCACGCAACTATAGCTCTTGTTACGAGCGGCGGAATTTGTCCGAAGGGCAACCCTGACCACATTGAAGCGTCAAGCGCAAGCAAGTTCGGCGAGTATGACCTCACAGGCGTTATGAACTTAACGAGCGAGACCCATTGCACTGCTCACGGCGGTTATGACGCAACATACGCCGACCAGGACGCTGATAGAGTTCTCCCCGTTGACGTTTTAAGAGACTTAGAGCGCGAGGGCGTTATCGGAAAACTTCATAACAAATTCTACGCGACAGTCGGCAACGGAACTTCAGTAGCAAACGCAAAGAAATTCGGTGCTGAAATTGTCAATCGTCTTGTAAGGAACGGAGTAACCGCTGTAATTTTAACGTCAACCTGAGGAACCTGTACTCGTTGCGGTGCAACGATGGTCAAAGAAATTGAGCGCAAGTTACCGGTCGTCCATATGTGTACGATAGTCCCGATCTCGCAGACAGTCGGAGCAAACAGAATCGTCCCGACAATCGCAATCCCTCACCCGTTCGGCGACCCTTCGAGAACTCCCGAAGAGGAGAAGGCATTAAGAAGAAAACTTGTTGAGCGCGGTTTGAAAGCCTTACAGACTGAAATAACCGAGCAGACAGTTTTTACTGAATAATTTTTTTTTAGGAGTTAGGAGTTTTTTATAGCTCCTAATTCTTTATATATCATAATGATTACTGCAAGAGAAATTATAAAAGTAAGAGCATCGCTTGCCGGCATTGACCACAAAACCCCGTCAAGTCCCATAAAAATAGGCATAATTATCGTCAGTCCTGCACCGAAAATAATTTCACGAACCATTGAGAGCCCCGCAGAAATATATGGCTTTCCCATTGCCTGAATAAAAATAAACGCGGCTTTGTTTACGCACGCAAAAATTATCATGCAAAGATAAATTCTGAAGCACTTAACCGTAAAATCTGCATAGTAAACACTTTCACCCGAAGCTCCAAAAAGTTCAGCAATGCTGGCCGGGAAAAATTCAACGATTATGAAAGCTATAACGCCTATGAAAGTTTCGCATTTTAATAAAAGCGTGAATAAATTTTTTACGCGGTCAGGACGTTCTGCGCCGACATTGAAGCCAACAATCGGAGTGCAGCTTGCTGAAAGTCCTACGACAATAGAAATTACAATTTGAAAAAATTTCATGACTATTCCGATTACCGACATTGGGATTTGAGAAAATTCAGCTTGTCCGAAAATCGGGTCTAATGCGCCGTATTTATGTATCATAATATTAACTGACGCGACACTGATAACTAATGAAATTTGTGAAAGAAAACTGCACATTCCTAATGGCAAATATCTTTTCATTAACGGAACATTGTAAGAGAGATTTTTGCGCGAAAAATTAACAGCCTTCATTTTTTTTGAAATGTATAGCAGCGACATGCACGCCGTAAAAATTTGTCCCATAATCGTCGCTACAGCCGCTCCCGTCATTCCCCAATGAAATATAAAAATAAATACAGGGTCAAGAATTATATTTATCATCGCTCCGCATAAAGTCGAAAACATGACGTAATTCGGGCTTCCGTCCGCTGAGATTATCGGGTTCATTGCCTGGCCGAAAACATAAAAAGGTATTCCGGGAATTATAAAAGTAAAATATTCAACCGCAAGCCTGAAAGTTTCTTCATTCACACGCCCACCGAAGAAAGTTAAAAGCTCCTCACGGAAGATGTAATAAATGAAAGCTATAATAATTCCGCATGATGCAGATAAAAGAGCCGCGCTTCCTACACTGTCTCCGGCCTGTTTATGTTCACGCGCTCCAAGACTCATGCTTACAAAAGCGCATACCCCGTCGCCAATCATTAAAGTAAATGCAAGCGCAATAACCGTCATCGGAAAAACTACATTGTTGGCAGCATTTCCGTTTGACCCTAAATAATCAGTGTTCGCGATGAAAATTTGATCCACTATGTTATAAAGAGCCGCCACAAGAAGCGACACTATCAGAGGTACGGCGTAACGCACCATTAATTTTCCGACCGGTTCGCGCTCAAGAAAAATATTTGCGTTTTCGTTGTTGTTCAAAATTTATATTCACCTTTCAAAAAAATTTAAGCATAAAAAAAATGCGTCGGTCCGATTTGCCCGGACTTACGCATTTATGCTGCACAGCAAAGTTATTATAACACTCTAATTGTCAAGCCTCGCGTTTATAATATTTTCACGAGGTGAAAATAAATTTGAAATATTTTTTGACGCTTCACGGGGCAAACCCGGAAAATCTTTATAATTATTTTGGGATTGAAATTCCTGAAAGAGTTTTAGACTTCAGCACGAACACAAATATTTTTCCGTGCCCTGACTTTGACATAGACATAAAAAATTTAATCTCGCGCTATCCCGATAATGAGTGCAAAAAACTTTTGCGGCTTATATCGGAGCGCGAACATATATCCCCCGAAAAAATTTTATTTACGAACGGAATTAACGAGGCTGTTTTTTTGCTCGCAGGTTTATTAAAAGAAAAACGCACGGGAATTTTTCAGCCGTGTTACACGGAATATTCACGAGCTTTTCCCGACGCTGAAAATGTTTTTAATATTAATCAGGCAGGAATTTATAAAAATTTTATAATCACTAACCCCAATAACCCTACGGGGATTTATATAAAACTTTCTGAAGTCATAAAAAAATTTCCCGACACTTTATTTATAATTGATGAGGCGTATATAGATTTTTTGTTGACTGAGGAAAAGCCCGAACGGCTCTGCGGTTTTGAAAATGTAATTTTGCTGCGTTCCCTCACGAAATTTTTTCACTTGAGCGGAGCAAGAATAGGCTATGTAATCGCGGACGAAAAAATTATTGACGCTCTAAAAAAATTTCAGCCCACATGGAGCGTCAACGCCATAGCTCAAGAATTAGCACATAAAATTCTTAATGATAAAGAATTTTATTCAGCTTCACGGGCATTTTATAAAACACACACGCCGGAATTTATAAACGCTCTGAAAAAATCCGGCTTTGAAGTCATGGACACGTCAGTTAATTTTTTCCTGATAAGGGTTGAAAAAGATATCGAGGTTATAAAATTTTTATTGAAGGCCGGAATTGCCGTGAGGCACACAAGAAATTTTCCCGGACTTGAGGGAAAATATATCCGCGCCGCGACGAGACTGCCGGAAGAGAATATTTTTTTCACTGAAACATTAAGTTGCGCAAAAAATTTACATCGAGATTTTTTTCAAGCAGGTCAGCTATAGCGTCAAAGGCTTCTTCGCCCGTCAAAAATTTTTCCCGTGAATTTTTTTCGAGATTTTTATTAAAGTCTTCGCTCAAAGAGTCTTCGGCTTCGAGCAGAATATTTTTCGCGAACGGGAGAACGCCCAGCACTTTAACGCCCGTATAATTTTCCGTCCATTCGACAGCAGAACGGAACAAATTAATATCGCCGCGAAATTTGTTGAAAATTATTCCTTTCACGCGCTCGCGGTCTTGGCCTAAAAGTTCCAGAGTCCCGGCGACGGAAGCAAGCGCGCCGCCTCTATCGACATCAGCCGCTAAAATCACGGGCACGTCAGCTTCACGCGCTATTCTCATGTTGACGATTTCGTGTTCGTTCAGATTGATTTCCGCCGGACTTCCTGCGCCCTCGATAATTATCGCGTCAAAATTTTTTTTGATTTTTTCAAGGGCTTCGCGCACGGCGTTAATTCCTTCATGCTCCGTGAAATTTCCGTAATAAAAATTTTTTTCGGCGGACTTCTCAAATTTTTTACCGTTCAAAATTATTTCCGAAGATTTTTCGTGTTGAGGCTTCAATAAAATCGGGTTCATAAAAATTTCCGGCCTAAGTTCTGCTGCTCTTGCCTGCACAGCCTGCGCCGTACTCATCTCTAAGCCGTCATGAGTTATAAAGAAATTATTTGACATGTTCTGAGATTTGAAAGGGCATACGCTAAAATTTTTTTTAGAAAATAATCTGCAAAGCCCGGTAACTATAAAACTTTTCCCGGAGTCGCTCGATGTGCCCTGTATCATTATGCCGTTCATGAAATTTTTTCGCTCCATTATAATTAATTAAAAATTGATTATAAAAACAATTTTAACAGGAGGGAATTTTTTATGAGGAGTCAAAAATTTTTTCTTCCGATTGTGATTTTAATCGCGCTCGGAGTTTTCATGTTCCTTGACGGATTTTACACGGTCGGCGAACAGGAACAGGCGGTTATAACCATGTTCGGAAATATAGTCAGGACTGACACGGCGGGATTATATTTCAAAATTCCGTTCATTCAGCAGGTTAATATCGTTGACATGACCACGCACGGAACGGGCATCGGCTACAAAGTTGACAGGGCCGGGCGCAACGTCGCGCAGTCTGAAGAGAGCGTCATGATTACGTCGGATTTTAATTTCGTGAACATTGATTTTTATCTTGAGTATAAAGTCTCTGACCCGGTTGCTTATCTTTATAACTCCGACAATCCCGAAAATATTTTGCGAAATATGCTGCTCTCTTGTATTCGCGGAACAGTCGCCGATTATCCTGTCGATGAGGTAATAACGACGGGGAAAAATGAAATTCAAGTTTCAGTGCGAGAAAAATTAACGGCAATGTTAGCGGCAAGCAATATCGGCCTTCAATGCGTTAATTTAACCGTGCAGGACGCTGAACCGCCGACGGAAAAAATTATTCAGGCGTTCAAGGAAGTTGAGACGGCCCGGCAGGCCCGCGAGACAATGATTAACAGTGCGAAAAAATATCAGTCCGAGCAGCTCCCGTTAGCTGAAGCAAAAGCCGACCAGATTATCCAGAAGGCCGAAGCAGTCAAGTCAGCGCGCATAGCCGAAGCCAACGGACAGACGGCTAGATTTAATAACATGTACGAGGAGTACAAAGCCTACCCGCTAATCACTAAGCAGAGGTTATTTTATGAGGCTCTCGAAGAAGTTTTGCCGGACGCTAAAGTCATCATCACGGACGGAACTTCGGAAAAATTACTTTTGCTCGACCCGTCTGACCGACAGGTAGGTAAATTTTAAGGGGTGAAAATTCATGAAGAAAATTTTTTTATTATCCGCGCTCGTTTTAATTTTTAGTTCTGCTGCTTTTGCTGCTTCAGAGAGCGACAATCTTAAATCAGCTTATTATAAAGTCAAATTCAGCATTTTTGAGAGTATGCCCAGAGACGAAAATAAAATTGTTTTTTTAGGCGACAGCCTTACGGATTACGTGAAATTTGATGAGCTTGTGCCGGACTTAACAATTAAAAATCGCGGCATTGCAGGCGATACAACGTCAGGAGTTTTGAAACGTCTTGATGAAGTTATCAGCTTGAAGCCCTCGAAATTGTTTATTTTAATCGGGACGAACGACATAGTTTTTGACATTAAAGCTGATAAAATTGTCAGCAACATCAAAAAAATTATTGACACCTTCCGCGAAAAATCACCGCAGACGGCTTTATATGTTCAAACGCTTTTCCCGGTCAATCATAAATTCGGCGACAGCCGGCGGCCTTATGAAACTATTAGGGAAATTAACGCCGGACTTGTGAAATTATCGAACGAAATTAATTTTACGTTGATAGATACTTATTCATTGTTTGCTGAAGGCGGCGAGCTGCCCGAACGCTATACCGTTGACGGAGTTCACTTGAACGGCGCGGGCGTGGTTAAATGGGTTGAATCTTTGTCAACATGGCTCCATGAAAAATAAGAAAGGGTGATAGACATGAAAAATTTTGTAATCAGGGGCGCGTTAATGTTAATCGGCGTTGTGTTTGTGCTGACGCTTCCGTTCTCTTTTTATGTTGTCGGCCCGAATGAATACGCCGCTCTCTTTGAGTTCGGCAAGATTGTCTCGGTCAGCGACACTCCCGGAATAAAATACAAGCTCCCGACCGTCAATACTGTGCGCTATATTTCAAAAAAGCTGCATTTATACGACATACCGCGCTCAGGAGTTATCACGAAGGATAAAAAATCCATGATTGCTGACAATTACGTAACGTGGCGCGTAATTGATCCCGTGAAATATATTCAAACTTTGAACGCTGTAGAGTCCCGTGCGCGTGAAAGAATTGAAGCCGCCGTTTACAATGCGATTAAGAACGTAATTTCTTCAATGACCCAAGATGAAGTTATCGAGGCACGAGGAGGGAAGCTCTCAACGAAAATCGCAGAAGACTCAAACTCCGACATAGGCATGTATGGAATTATGATAGTCCAGACGGAGATGAAAGCTCTTGACCTCCCGGACGACAACAAAGCCGCAGTCTATGAACGCATGATTTCAGAGCGTCAGAACATCGCCGCGTCATACACAGCCGAAGGAAATTCAGAGGCTCAGAAAATCCGCAACAAGACGGACAGGGAAGCCGCGATTAAATCCGCCGAAGCTGAACAGAAAGCCGCCGTGTTAATCGCAGAAGGCGAAGCGCAGTACATGAAAATTTTACAGAGCGCGTATGACACTCCGGAAAAAGCAGAATTTTATAATTTCTTGCGTTCGCTCGACGCTCTGAAAAAATCAATGAAAGGCAACGGCGAAAAAGTTATCATTCTTGATAAAAATTCCGCGATCGGAAAAATTTTATACAGCGAAGAAAAAAATTAGGAGCAGGAAAAAAATTCCTAACTCCTACCTGCCTAAGGCAGGCTAACTCCTAATTCTCCCAAAGTCTTTCGAGCCTGTAAAATTCTCTGCCCTTATGGCTGAAAACATGAACAACAACATCACCAGCGTCAATCAAACGCCAGTTTACGCTGTGTTCGCCTTCGATTTTGCATCTGCGCCCTTCACGTTCGAGAGCCTCTTCAGCCGCTTCGGCCAAAGTTTTCATGTGAGTTTCAGAATTTCCCGTAACGATAACGAACGTATCAGCAAGACCGCCCTTATTTTTTAGGTCGAGAGAAATTATATTTTCGCCGTTCTTCGCTTCGAGTGCCGCAATAACATTTTCGATCATGCCCGGCATTTATTTGGCGTTCCCTCTGATTTCTTTTACGATGTCGGCAGCTTCTCTGACCATTGCGCCGATTTTGTCCCATTCGCCGGCCGCGATTAAATCCTTTTTGACCATCCAGCTTCCGCCGCACGCAATGATTTTGTTGTACGCAAGATAATCTCTCACGTTCTTTGCGTTAATTCCGCCTGTGGGCATGAATTTTAAGTCAACGTATGCCGCCGCGACTGCCTTAATCATGTTGAGACCGCCTGACGGTTCAGCCGGGAAAAATTTTACGACCTTGAGGCCAAGTTCGAGAGCCTGTTCCATTTCGCTGGGTGTCTGTGTGCCGGGTGTTACCGGTACGCTCTTGTCGAGGCAATACTGAACGATCTTGGGATTAAGTCCCGGTGCGACGATGAATTTTGCTCCGGCGTTGATTGCCTTGTCAGCCTGTTCAATCGTAAGGACTGTGCCGGCCCCGACAAGCATGTCAGGAAATTCACGCGACATTGTTTTAATTGCTTCTTCAGCCGCCGCAGTTCTGAAAGTTACTTCAGCGCAGGGCAGACCGTTCTCGCAAAGGACCTTCGCAAGCGGTGCAGCGTCTTTTGCGTCGTCAAGTACAACAACAGGAATAATTCCGATTTTTGAAAACTGTTCAAATATCATTTTATTTTTTCACTCCTAATTTTTTTTTTTTGCTTATCACTACGTCCGATGAAAATATTTTAAGCAATTCTAGCAAAACAAAACACAAACCGCAATTTATCCTGAGGCTTTGAAAAAAATCGTGACTCTATTTTTTTAATCAGCTCTGTAAAATTTTGTGGGCATTAAAAAAATTAAAACTTTTTGTAGGCGTAAAAGTAGTTGCAAAAATTTTTTCTCTCATGAAATTTTTTGAATTTGGGATAAAAATTATTTTAGCATAAATTTTTTTTGCCGAAGTAATTTCTTATTCGTTACTCTTGATTAAAGTCCCGTTGAACATGTTAATATTCTAATAAAAATTTTCATGGGGGTAAAATTTTATGTCATACTTGGGAGAAGATATAAAGAAGCTCGGATTCGGGCTTATGCGTCTGCCGAAAATTGATGAGAATACGATCGACATTGAGCAGACAAAAAAATGGTCGATGAATTTTTAGCGGCCGGGTTTACTTATTTTGACACGGCTTGGGCATATCCGGGAAGCGAGGACGCTATACGTCAGGCACTTGTTGAACGTTATCCTAGAGAAAAATTCCAGCTTGCCACGAAAAACGCCGCGTGGATTAACTGCAAGACAAAAGAGGACGCGATCGCGCAGTATGAAACTTCATTGAAACAATCCGGCGCAGGATATTTTGATTTTTATCTGCTTCATAATCTCGGCGACTCGAGGACAAAATTTTTTGAGGATTTTGATTTATGGAATTATTTTTTGAACGAGAAGAAGAAGGGAAAAATTAAACATCTCGGCTTTTCGTTCCATTCAACGCCCGAACAGCTCGAAGAAATTTTAACGAAGCACCCTGAAGCGGAGTTCGTTCAACTTCAAATTAATTACGGCGACTGGGAAAACCCTGCGATTAAATCAAGAGAGTGCTACGAAGTCGCAAGAAAGCATAACAAGCCACAAGCCCGTAATCATCATGGAACCCGTAAAGGGCGGAAACTTGGCGACACCTCCTGCAAGCGTTGAGAAAATTCTCAAGGACGCGGAGCCTGATTCTTCGTGTGCCTCGTGGGCAGTAAGGTTTGCAGCGGATTTAGACGGCGTTATCACAGTTCTGTCGGGAATGTCGAATCTTGAACAAATGCGCGACAATCTTTCTTACATGAAAGACTTTAAGCACTTAACGCCCGAACAGAAAAAAGTTATCGAAAAGGCAAGCATCGAGCTCGCAAAACTTCCGATTATTCCGTGTACGACTTGCAATTACTGCGCAAAGGTCTGCCCGATGGATATAGGCATCTCGGCTTCGTTTGCGTCAATGAATATGTATACGCTCTATGGAAATCTTGGACTGGCAAAGCACAACGAAGACTGGAACGTTGCAGGACAGGGCCATAAACGCGCAAACGAGTGCATTAAATGCGGTGCATGTGAGGCGGCCTGCCCTCAGCATATTAAAATCCGCGACGAGCTTGAAAAAGTTGCAAAAGTGCTTCTTTGAGGTAGGAGTTAGGAATGAGGAGTTAGGAGTTAAAAAAGCTCCTCACTTTTTATATATTTTATGAAGCGTTCTGAATTAATAAAAATCTTAAAAAAATATGGCTGTTATATAATTCGTGAGGGAGCTAATCATGAAGTTTGGCACTCAGAGATAACAGGGCATGATTTTCCTGTATGGAGACATGTCGGCAGGGAAATTCCCAACGGTACATTAAGAAATATATTTAGGGAGGCAGGTATAAAATGAAATACGAGTTTCCGGCAATAATAAGCTATGACTTTAACGATAGAGTCTATTATGTAAATTTTCCTGATTTACGTAACTGCTTCACGGACGGAGAAACTTTGCGTGAAGCTCTCGACAATGCTAATGACGTATTAAATTTAATGCTGCTTAACTCTGAAGATAAAGGAGAAGTAATCCCACAGCCGAGTGATTTATCGACAATAAAATTAAATGCCGGTGAAATTGTCGCACTTGTTGAAGCTGATACAGATTTATATTCGAAAATTGCTGTATAAAATAAATTCATTTCTAATCGCTCTAACGTTTCTTTCAATTTTTCCTGCTCCTCAAAAATTTTTGCCCGAATGGAACGAAAAAAATCTTCGTTACTTCTGCGTCATGATACCCGTAACAGGATTTTTATTCGCGACATGTTGGCTGGGATTTTTTTACGCTCTTGGCCTCGCTGAAAAAATTTCTGGAACATTGCGCGGTTTTTTGATGACATTCTTAACCTTGAGCTTAACCGGCGGACTTCACATGGACGGCTTGATGGACACCTGCGACGCAATTTTTTCACGGAGGGACAGAGAGATGCGCCTAAAAATTTTATCCGACACTCACGCAGGCTCTTTCGCGGTCATGGGCTGTGCATTAGCTTTAATGGCAAAAACTTTTTTGTTCGCCGAAATTTTTTCGCAAGGAATTAAAATAAATTTCTTCATTCCTATCTATTCGCGCTTGGGAATGGCCGTGATATTAAATAATATTAAATTCGCAAAATCCGGCGGCCTCGCTTTCATCACGGGAGCAGCGCGAAAAAAAAGCGGCAATATTTTTTTCCTTTTCTTATTTTTTATTCTTTCATTCGCAAATAATTCTATAATAATTCCCGTAATTTTTATTTTGAGTCTTATAATCTGGACAAAAATCTGCTCAAAAATTTTCGGAGGCATTACCGGCGATTTACTCGGAGCTTATCTGGAAATTTCAGAGATTTTATTTTTAACGGGAACGGTGATTGAAAACTGCATTTAATTTTAGGCGGGCGTTACATGGGCAAACGGGCCTACGCTGAAAAATTATATAAGAAATTTAATTTTATTTACGACTTAGAAAAAACAGAGCCTGAAAATATTTCTGCGCCGGGACTAATATTAAATCTTCATTACGGAGTAAAAAATTTGCTGCGGAAAAATATTAACGCTCTAGAATTTTTTGAGTCGAGGCTCGAAATTTTAAGAAATTCCATAATAATCGGCGATGAAATTTCCGGCGGCGTTGTTCCTGCGGATAAATTTGAAAGGCTCTGGCGCGATGAAACGGGCCGCGTTTATAAATTTCTTGCAAGCGAAGCTGACATAGTTGACAGGATTTTCGCAGGGCTGCCGTTGAGATTGAAAGGATAAAAATTTTTCATGAAATATATTTTTTTTGACATTGACAACACATTAGTGAGCCACGTAAATTTCCCTCACATTCCCGAGCAGACGAGAGAGGCAATAAAATTATTAAAAGCCGCCGGGCATGTTCCTGCAATAGCTACGGGTCGCGCAGGCTTCTTGACTTTTCCTACAGCAAAGGTATTTGAGATTAATAATCTCGTTTGCTCTGGAGGCGCGCAGATTTTTTCAGAAGGCCAAGAAATTTTTAACGCCTTTTTCCCTGATGAACATTTAGAAAAATTTTTAGAGACCGCAAAAAAATTTCCAAACTTGACAGCCGCAGCCGATGAAAAATTTATTTACACTGACGAAAATTCTGGCATGTTCAGAAAATATTTTAATCAGCAGGCCGGTTATGACTGCATAAAATCAATGAAAGAATTAAAACGCGCAATAATGTGCTATATCTTAGTGCCGCCGAAAAATTTAGAGGCAAAGCACGGAATTTTTTATGCTCCCCCCGAAGGCGTGAGGCTTGAACTGATGAACGCATTTACTGAAGCAAGAAATTCAGAGACTTCAAAATGGCGCGGCATTGAAATTTTTATGAAATATAAAAATGCAAATATCGATGATGTTATAACTTTCGGGGACGGCCCGAACGATATTGAGATGTTAAAAAATGCTAAGTTAAGCGTCGCGGTTGCCGGAGCGTCTGAAAAAGTGAAAGAAGCTGCGGATTTTATTTGCGATGACATTGACGAAGGCGGAATCTTGCAGGCATGCTATGAACTCGGGCTTATAATTTAGGTAGGAGGTAGGAGGTTTTCTTTTTTACTTCCTACTTCCTGCTTCCTAATTCCTACCTGAAATAAAAAATGCCTCCGCAGGAACCGTGTATTGAAAGTTCTGACCCGTCCCTATTAAAGACTTTAAGTCTGCGGCAAACTGCCAAGTTGGAATCGAGTGTTGGCTCAGAACGTATTCACTATCACATGAACCCGCAGGGGCATGAGTGAAATTATATCAGCTTTTGAAAGATTTTAGATAGGGTTGACAAGATTTGAAGAAAGTAAAAATTTTCAGACGTTTTTATATTTTTATTTTTATATTTTTATTTTTAAGCAGCGGCACAGCTTATTCCGTAACCCGTGCGGAGTTCATCGGGGGGCTTCTCAAGGCTCGCGGTATCGACTGGAGCGGAACATACGAATACGATAATTCAAGCCCCGTTGCTTTTATGCTCAGGACGGGAATTATTACGGACAAGGTAGACAACATTAAAGCAAACGTAACGAGACGCGAGGCTCTGCGCTGGTGTATTCAAAGTCTGGGGCTTTCATTCGAGGCCGGGATCTTTTCAGATTATCCGACGGGCTTTGACGATGAGAAAAAATTAACTTCGTTCGAGAGGGGCTGTCTCGTCGTAGCTACGAACATGAACCCAATAATTTTTACGAAATCAAAAATTTTTAACGGGCAAAATAATTTAAGCGCGAAAGAAGCTCAAATTATTCTCGACCGAGTAAAAAACGCGAGCGGAAATTTAACTTTCGACATGGTAAGAAATCCCGTTGAGGGATTAAAAATTTTTGTTCACCGCGAGGGAGTTTTCACGGGCGTTCCGGCGTGGAGATTTTATATGGACGGAATAAAAACACGCGCCGCCGCAGACGCTTTCAAAAATTCTCTGAACTCTTCGGGAATTGACGCAAAAGTTTTCAGCACTGAAGGCATTTACGGCGTGAGAACACAAAAAATTGAAGATTATAACGACATCAGGAAATTAATTTCTACTGCCAAAGCACGGGGCCTGCAGTTTAGGATTTTGCCGTCAATGAGCAACAGAGACACGAACATTGTGCCTAAATTTTGGACCATGTTAATGATTGATCCGTCCTACTGGAAAATTTTGCCTTTAATCTCGAAAAACAGCACAAAAGATTTATTGAAGCTCTCAGAACTTTCAAGGCAGTACGGCGCGAGGGCCTCAATCAACGCGGGATTTTTTGCGACGACAACTCCGGGACACGGCTATCCCATCGGCGCATTAAAAATTAACGGCAGCATGATAAACGAAGGTTATGACGGGCGCGGCTGTCTAGGCTGGAACAAAGACGACGAAGCGGTTTTCAAAGTCATTTACTCGTCAGAAGAGCTTGCTCAATGGTACGACATGGAGAATATAATTCAGGCAGGGCCGCTGCTTTTAGATGACGGCTTTGCCTCAACAATCCCCGAAGATTTTAATAACACTTTAACGTCAGTCAGGCACCCCCGTTCTGCTGTCGGGCTCTCTGCGTCGGGCGATTGGGTCTTTCTTGTCGTGGACGGTAGAAACGGTATGCACGCATCTGGAGCAACTATAAACGAGCTCACGGATATTTTACGGGCTCACGGTGTCATGTATGCTCTTAATCTCGACGGCGGAGGCTCTACGGAAATGATAATCAACGGAAAAATTTATAATTCGCCTTCGGACGGGCGCGAAAGAAAAATCAGCTACGCTCTCGGAGTTCTGCCGCACAGTTAAATCAATAATTAATAATTGTGTATAATTAAGACAAATTAACGAATTAAAAAAATTCAACAGGAGGAAAAAAATTTTATGCCAAAGGTACGAATTACAGAAACCGCCCTGCGCGATGCCCATCAGTCATTAATCGCAACGAGAATGAGAACTGATGACATGCTGCCGGTACTTGAGTACATGGACAACGCGGGCTACTGGGCGTTAGAGATGTGGGGCGGAGCGACTTTCGACTCGGCTATGCGTTTCCTTGACGAAGACCCTTGGGAAAGACTGAGGCTCATTCGCGCCCGTGTGAAGAAAGCAAAATTACAAATGCTTCTGCGCGGCCAGAACTTAGTCGGCTATCGTCATTACGCTGATGATGTAGTCCGCGAGTTCGTTAAAAAGGCCGTCGGAAATGGAATAGATATAGTCAGATGTTTTGACGCGCTCAACGATTTAAGGAACGTTGAAATCGCCGCCGACCAGGTTAAAAAAGAAGGAGCGCATTTACAGCTCTGCATGAGCTACACTTTGTCGCCCGTCCATACGCTTGACACTTTCGCAAACATGGCCAAGCAGATGCAGGAAATGGGAGCCGACTCAATCGCCATTAAAGACATGGCCGGATTAATAGGCCCTATGGACTGCGCAAAGCTCGTCAAGGCTATCAAGGAAAAAGTTGACGTTCCCGTAGAACTTCACAGCCACTACACGACAGGACTTGCGAGCATGGCATACTTATCAGGAATTGAAGCCGGCGCGGAAATTATCGACACAGCTATTTCGCCGTTCGCGCTTGGAACGAGCCAGCCGCCTACCGAGTCGCTGGTCGCCGCGTTGGCAGGGTCGGAATATGACACGGGAATTAAAATTGATGACCTTCTCCCAATCTGCAATCATTTTAAGAAGCTGCGCGAGAAATATAAAGATTTACTGCCGGAGATCGCCTGAGTTGATATTAATATTCTTCGTTATCAAATTCCGGGCGGCATGTATTCAAACATGGTCAAGCAGTTAAAAGAAATGAACGCCATAGACAAACTTGAGGACGTTTTGAACGAAGTCCCGGTAGTGCGCAAAGCAATGGGCTATCCTCCGCTCGTTACGCCGTCAAGCCAGATGGTCGGAACTCAAGCGACAGTGAACGTGCTGCGCGGACGCTGGAAGAGTTTTCCGAAAGAAATCCGTCAATATTTC
>JAFSXR010000076.1 GCA_017443985.1 Synergistaceae bacterium | reverse complement strand
TCAGGGACTGCATCACCTGAGTCTGCCACACCATGCGCGGAAAGTAGTCCTCCACCGTGCGGTTGTTGATCTTCAGCTCACCACTGCCCGGGCAGAGCCTGACGCGGGCCAGGGCGTTCTTGCGGCGGCCGGTTCCCCAACTGAAAGTGCTGTCCATCGATATCCTCCTGTTCAAAAACTAGATGTCAAGCGTCTCAGGAGCCTGCGCCGCATGGGGATGGCTGGGGCCCGCGTAGACCTTGAGCTTGCTCGCGTACTTCAGACGGTTTCGGGGAAGCATCCCCCGCACCACGTGCTCAAACAGGAACGCCGGCTTCTCCTCAAGCGCCCGGCTCCAGGGAATGGCGCGGTAGCCGCCCGGGTGCCCCGTGTGATAATGCCATGTTGACTGCGCGGCCTTGTGGCCCGTGAGCTTAACTTTTTCGGCGTTGATTACGATTACATAGTCGCCTGTATCAACATGAGGAGTATATGTGGGTTTATTTTTGCCCGTAAGTATCTTTGAAATTTCTGCGGCCAACCGTCCTAATGACCTGTCGGACGCATCGATAACATACCATTTTCTTTCAACCTGGCCGGGTTTTGCCAAGTATGAGCTGCTGCCCGTCATGATAAAAAATTCCTTTCGATAAAATTAATTAATTTCTTATTGCGTTTATATCTTCAGTGAACGGGGGCTTGTCCACATTGATAGCTAAATTATTTTACATTAATAAGTCTTTTATTTTCAAGTTTTCCGGGAAGTCTTCCGCGCTTTGCCAAAGGCTTTCCGTTAATTTCTTTTAAGTCCATTGTCATGTCCATCGGCACGGCGTGAGCGATGTAGCTTCCTACTCCGAAAACGTCCGCGCCTGCTTGAGCAAGAATTTTAATGCGCTCAGGATTTAGACCGCCCGACACAACTATTTTAACTTTATTGAAGCCTTCTTTGTCGAGCCTGTAGCGAAGTTCTTTCACTAAATCAGGCGTAACTCCTCCGCGCTCGCCGGGCGTATCGAGCCTCACCGCATCGAGCCTGTCTCCCATTGCACGCGCAAGCCTCAAAGCCTCTTCACATTCATCATGGAACGTATCAACAAGGAATGTGCGCCCGATTTCAGGCGGTAATGCAGCATCGTATGCTTCTGCTAATTTCAGAGTGTCGCCCATGATTAATATCGCGGCGTGCGGAACTGTCCCTGAAGGTTCACGGCCTGCCAGCTTTGCTCCGAGTACACAGCTTGCGCCCGAACAGCCTCCGAATTTTACGGCGATAGCTTCCATTACGGGCGAAATTGCCGGGTGAAGATGACGCGCTCCGAACGAGAGAACTGATTTCCCTTCAGCGGCCTCGACACATTCACGAGCAGCCGATGCCCAAGCGCATGAGCTTGAGAGTATTCCTAATATGTCAGTTTCATGATAACCGAATGCCCCGTAAGGCCCGGTAATTCTCACTAACACTTCTTTAGGGGAAAAATATTCGCCTTCGGGTATCGCTTCGATTTTCACCGGCGCATCTTTGAGAAGCTCAAGAACTTCTGCAAGCCCGGCAAACATTCCCGTAGTCCTCGTAAAAATTTCCGCGACAACAGGAGTGTCGAGCATGTTGACGGAATTTAACACATCTCTGGTATTTATAAAATAAATATCCGTCGTTGCGCCCGATTTAATTTCGTCATGCGTGGCACTATATAAACGAGCCGGATTTACTTTCAGAGCTGTTACGTCTTTGAGGGAATTTAACACTTTCATTGACCCTTTCTAAATTAATTCAGGAATACGATGAAAAATGAAGTTACCATGAAGACAGATGCGAGCACTATCGTTAATTTTGTGAGCGGCGTAAATCTCTGCCACTGCCCGGAGTCGGGCTGAGTACCTCCGCCGAACACGCCGGAAAAACCGCCCTGCTTACGCTGCTGGACAAGCACGGCCAAAATCATCACGATTGAAACAATTATATGAACGCAAGATAAAAGCACTTTCATTAAAAAAATTTCCTTCCTGTATCTTTAATTCGAGTTAAAACTTATTTCTCATTCCTCATTAGTGACTAGTATAATACATTTTTTCTCTAACAAAAAGCTCCGTGAAAAAACACGAAGCCGAAATTATTTTCAAATTTGGAGCGGATGACGGGATTCGAACCCGCAACATTCAGCTTGGGAAGCTGACGCTCTACCGTTGAACTACGTCCGCAGTGTCGTAATGTAATTAACGCTGAAAATTCTAACGCAGTATTAATTTTTTCGCAAGGGCGTTTATTTCTTGCTATACAATTTCCATGATGTATTTTTTTAACATCATTGAGGGATTATATGAAATTTTAGCTTCACGGAGGCCGGGTTCGCCCATATCTTCCTCACGGTTGGCCCACTCATATTTAACGCCCTGATTTTTTTGAAAAAGATAATTTATAGCCTGATAACTTCCTGTATATTCCGGGAATGCTTTTTCAAACATGACATCAAGATTTTTTTCATCGAGTTCAGCAGCGATTGTGTAGGCTATGATTTTTTCATCGACCTTTAAGACTCCCCCTGTCAACTTAAAATCATTCCATTTTTCAAGCACGGAGCGTATAGCAATGTCCTCGTTATAGAGAGATTTTATTTCTTCTTCGTTCATTGTCTCGTCCCGGTGTATTCTCCAGCGTTCCTGAAAGTCCATGACTTCATCAAAAAAATCCGGAGTCATTTCGTAGTAATCCCATTCGTAGCCGTCAAGAAAAGCTCTGACTCTGTTGCGCTTGTGGGCGAACGCCTTGCCCTTGAGGCCGATTAAATCCTTCACTGCGTAAACATATTCGTGCTGGTCCCTGTCTTCGGTGAAGCGCAGGTTGTTACGGCCGTCAAGAATATTTTTAACTTCTTCGGGGACGTCATAAACGACACATGCCGCGCCTAAATTCTCAAGCTCTTTGTCCCAGTCTTTAACGGCGTTCCAATTTCCTATGGGCCCGAATATTCCAGGAAGAGGCCCGCCGGACTGAAGCCAGCATAAATTTTCGCCGTTCATCGAAATATTTATCGGATAAGCGTGTCGCCATGCCCATAAATTTAAGAAAGAATATTCCGCGTAGTGTACAGGTGATTTTTTATAATATTGTGTATAAGTTTCTTTGTCTTGCCAAGTTAATTCTTTGAAAGGCAGCATAAAAATTTTTCCCTTACTTTTGTATATTTAGAAGTAAATTTCATCTCCCGCCGATTAAAGCGGGAGACTTTTTTTCGGTTAAAAATTGAAGCTAGATGTTAGCATCAAGCACTTTTTCTTTGAGCTCTTTGCCGGGTCTGAATACAGGCACCTTTTTCGCCGGAATAAGAACAACTTTTGAAGGATCCTGAGGATTGCGTCCCTCTCTGGCGGCTCTCTCTCTGACTTCAAAAACTCCGAAGCCTACGAACGTACACTTGTCTCCATGCGACAACGCATTCTGAATTTCAGAGAAAACTGCGTCCACGACTGGAGAAACATCTTTTTTACGCATGTCCAGCTTATTAGTGATTGCTTCAATAAGTTCTGCTTTTGTCATTGTTTACACCTCCTAAGAAACTTTTTATTGCATTTTATCAGCTTTTATAAATTATGCAATATGTTTTCATGGCATTTTACGGGCTAAGCCATCAAAAATGCTATCACAAACAATAAGCCTATAGCAAAAGTTACTAAGCCGTATGCCAGACTTGAAGGCAGCAGTGCGCTTACAGTTTCGGCTTTTGCTTCGTCATGATAAAAGCCGAAGTCGGTATCTTCAGGGGGCTTTATAAATTTTATTCTTGACATGTTCGAGAGCATCAACGCTACAGGCCCTGCCGTGATTAAATCAACAAGTCTAGCGAACAACGCGCCGATGAACGGCAATATCACGG
Source organism: Synergistaceae bacterium (assembly GCA_017443985.1). Taxonomy (GTDB): domain Bacteria; phylum Synergistota; class Synergistia; order Synergistales; family Aminobacteriaceae; genus JAFUXM01. Next base: position 8,817 of record JAFSXR010000076.1, on the reverse strand, counting down.
CAATAACAGGACGGAAAATTAAATTTTCTATGTTTAATTTAACCGGCCATAAGTCCAAATATTTTTCGTCCTTAATCAAAAATTTCTGAATGAAAAATATATACACGCATACGCCGATTATTATCGAGATGACCGCGCCTTCAAGATTCTCAAGCGAAAAATAATTTACTGCGTGATGATGCTCCGGGCCGTGCATGAAGCCGGAGCCTAAAATTCCTACAGCGTCGCCGATTTTGTCGGGCAGAAATCCTATAACCGGAAGTATTAAGGCCGAGAGAGTTAATAAAACCGCGTTCAAAGGCTCAATATAAATTTCTTTCTGATGAAGATCAGGCGACGGCCTCGCAATAAATAACGCTATGAATAATTTAATCATGTAAGCCGCAGTCAGACCGCCGGAAATTAAGAAGAGCCATTCAATAATCTGAAAGAAAAATTTTTCATTAATGCTCAGTGCGTGAATATGCTCGACGATGCTTTCATGAATTAAAGTTTTTCCGATGTAGCCGTTCCACAGCGGCGCGCCCATGAGACCAAGAGCCCCCATTAAAAATGCAAACATAAAAATTTTTTTGCCGCGCCCGAAGCCTTTTATATCGTTCAGGTTTAATTGATGAGTATTCATAAAAATCACGCCGGCGCAGAAAAATAAAACTAACTTTATGAGCGAGTGGCCGACCATGTATAAAACAGTTCCGCGAACGGCTAAATCATTTTCAGCTCCGAGAAAGCACTGCATGGAAATTCCCGTTAAAATAAATCCAAGCTGGGACATTGACGAGCACGCTAAAGTTCTTTTGATGTTAATCGAGAATACCGCAAGCACCGCGCCAAGCACCATAGTGATTACTGCAAGAATAATTAAAATAAATCCCCACTCTTTATCATGAAGGAACGGACCCGCGCTCAAAACGATAACGCCGAATAATCCCGACTTAGTTAATAATCCTGAGAGCAGCGCACTTGAAGGTGCCGGTGCCGCCGTGTGTGCTGTCGGCAGCCATATATGAGACGGAAAGACCGCCGCCTTTGCAGCAAAGCCGACAAAAATTAAAAATCCCGGAACATAAAGGCCGCTTTTATCTTCAAGATTTAATTTTCCTAGCGCGTCTATGTCGAGAGTCCCAACACGGGCATAAAATAAAATCAGTCCTGTTAAAGTTACAAGGCCCCCGATTATCGCAATGGCTAAATAAGTCTGCGCGGCTCTCTGGGCTTCGGGAGTCTCTTCCTGAACGACCATGATATACGAAAATAACGACATCATTTCAAAAAATAAAAACGTCGTGTATAAATCGCCGGACAAAAATACTCCAACGATCGCGCCGAGCGTCATTAAGACATAAAGATAATAGCGGTTTCTATTTCTGTGGTGCCTTAAATATTCGCGTGAGAACACAGTCGTTACGAGCCACATGAAAGCAATTATCACGGCATAAATAAATCTGAAGCCGTCGAGCATAAATTTTATTCCAAGTCCGCACACGCCCGGCACAGAAAATTCACAGCCTAAAAATTTATAACTTAAAACGGCGGCAATAAATTCAATCAAACAGACGCAATCAGCAAAATAATCACGCGCTCTGCGGCTTGAGCGTCCGATAAAATACGACAGCAGCCCTCCGATAAAAGGCCATAAAATTAAAAATGAGAGCAAAAATTTTCCTGACATTTATAAAAACCCTTCGTCTGCTATTGAGTAATTAGAGGTGAGGAATTAGAAGTTAATGAGCTCAAGCGAGCCGTTATTAAATTATCAACTTGTTCAAGAGTTATTGAAGGCTTAAAAAGTTTTTTGAAAAATGCCGTTACAGGAGAAATAACCAACAAAAAAGCAACTATAACCGCTATTAAAGCGACTCCCCAGCTCATTAAGGAATACAGTCCGCCTATTTGCATTCCCATATCATCAATGCGTGTATTCATTGCGTCAATTCGCATGTTAGTTGCTTCAACTTTTGTTTCAAGCTGATTAATTCTCGAATTAACTTTTTCAATCTTGCCGTCAATTTCAATTTCCAGCCGGTCGATTCTTGCATTTAATTTTGTTTCGACCTGCTCAATTTTTTTCATAATCTCAGCGTTTCCGAGCCTGATTTCTGCGATTAACGCTCTCTGGTCGGCTTCGTAAACGTCTTTCCTGACAAATTCGCTCATGTCTGCACTCGTGCCTGCCATTGTCTACACCTTCTCTGTAAAAAATTTTCGTGGAATTAAAAATTATTTTAGCATGAAAAATTTTTGACCATGACTTTATAATTTATTTAACTCCTAACTCCTAACTGAAAAACACGAGGAGCGTGAAAACTTCATGAAAAAAATTCACAACGATAACCGCGAAATTTTTGAAACTTGGCCCGTCCCGAAGGCACTGACTGAATTAGCTCTGCCGATGATTTTCGGGCAGTTAATAATTTTAATTTACAGCCTCGCTGATACTTTTTATATAGGCCGAACGAATAACCCCTTAATGGTCGCAGGCGTGTCGCTTTTACTTCCGGTCTTTAATATTTCTATCTCGTTCGCAAATTTATTCGGCATCGGCGGAGGAACTTTAATATCGCGTTTAATGGGCGCAGGGCGCGACGACGAAGCAAAAAAAATCAGTGCGTTCTGTTTTTACATGACGATTATCGCCGCAGGGTTGTTCTCGCTTTTAATTTTTATTTTTATGGAACCGGCTTTGAGGCTTTTCGGCGCGAGCGATGACACTTTAATTTTTGCCGAACAGTATACTTATTGCGTTATCGTGATCGGAGCGGTGCCAACGATTTTAGCGATGACGCTCTCGAATTTTTTACGCAGCACGGGCTACGCAAAGCAGGCCGGCTTCGGAGTGTCAATGGGCGGAATTATAAATATATTTTTAGATCCGTTGTTTATGTTCGTGTTAATGCCTCAGGGCTATGAAGTTCTCGGCGCAGGAATTGCGACAATGCTCTCGAACGTCTTAATATGCTCATATTTTTTAGTGATTATTTATAAATTGAGAAACGTCAGCGTTCTTTCACTGTCAATAAAAAATATTGCGCCTCCTCGAAAAAATATTTACTCAATATTTTCTGTCGGAGTCCCGGCGGCCATCGCTGTATTTTTATTTGACTTAACGTATATCATCATAGACAGGCTCGCGGCAGGACACGGAGATATACCCCTCGCGGCTGTCGGGATTGTTCTGAAAGCCGAGAGACTTCCGTTAAATATCGGCATAGGTCTTTGTCAGGGAATGATGCCCTTAGCGGCTTACAATTATTCGTCAGGAAATTTTAATCGAATGAGGGAAGTCGTAAATTTTTCGCGGCGCGTCGGAATTATTTTCGGCTTTGCGAGCGTCGCAATGTATGAAATTTTTGCGCCCTACATCATGAGAATTTTTATAGCTGACGTTCAGACCGTCGCGCTCGGCACGGATTTTTTACGCGCAAGAACTTTAGCGACTCCGTTTATGTTCATGTGTTTTCATTTAGTGAATTTCTTTCAGGCCGTAGGACACGGCGACAAAGCGTTATATCTCGGCTCGGCGCGCTGGGTCGTGTTTAACATTCCGCTGCTCTTCATCATGAATTATATTTTCGGAATGTACGGCATAGTCTGGACGCAGGTTGTTGCGGATATTTTGATGACGATCGTATCGTTAATCGTCTACAAAAAATTTGAAGCCGGAATAAAAATTTAATGCTATAATAATCAACTAAGCAGCTCTCAGAAATTCTGGGAGCGAAAAATTTTCTGGGGACTACAATGGGGACTACAAAAATCTAAAAATTTTTCAGCACTCACAAATTTTTACGAAGCACTTTTCAAAAATAGAATCACAAATTTTTTCGCGGCCTCTCTGATATAATTCAGAAAAAAATTTTTTTCTTAAATAAATTTCCCGGAGGTCATTAAAAAAATGAAGAAGATAGCTTTTATCGGAGTAGGAAGAATGGGCAAGCCGATGGTAAAAAATTTAGTCCGGCTTGGCTTTGACGTTAATATATATGCGCGTGCAATAATGAAAGTCTACGACGTTATAAGCAACGGCGCGAAATATCACAGCTCCGTCAGCGACTGTGTAAAAGATTGCAGCGTAATAATTACGATGCTTGGCATTCCTAAAGACGTAGAAGAAATTTATTTTGCTAAGGGCGGAGTGCTCGACAGCGCGCCCGCAGACGCTTACGTTATAGATATGACTACGACGAGTCCCACGCTTGCGAAAATGATCAGCGATGAGGGCACAAAACGCGGTCTTCATGTTCTTGATGCTCCCGTTACCGGCGGAGTGTCCGGCGCAAAAAATGCGAGGCTTTCAATAATGGTCGGAGGAACTGAAGAAGATTACAAGGCCTGCCTGCCGTTGTTCCGCGCAATGGGAACAAATATAAACTATATGGGCGAGGCCGGCATGGGACAGCACGCGAAACTTGCGAATCAAATTATGGTCGCTGGAGCTATTGCGGGGGTGTGCGAGGGAATGACTTACGCAAAATCTAAAGGTTTGAACATGTCAAAATTTCTTCGTGCAGTCTCTACGGGCGGAGCAGGAAGCAAACAACTGGACACGGCCGCGCCGAAAATTCTTGACAGAGATTTTACTCCGGGATTTTCCGTCAAGCATTTTGTGAAAGATATGTTATTAGCGATCGATGAGTCTAATAAAGAACAGTTAGGGCTCGATGTTCTTGTTACCGTCATGAGCCACTATCAGAAACTCGAAAAGGACGGCTTCTCTGAGAACGGAATACAGACGCTGATTAAATATTACGGAGGATAATTTTTTCCGCACGCCGTTAAAAAAAAATTAAAAGGGGAAAATTTTTATCCCCTTGTTTTTTTATTTTGTTATTGCTTCTCTTGCTTCTTTGGCTTTCTGGAAAATTTCTTCTTTATCGAGCGTAGGAAATTCGCAGTTCTTGTAAATCCATTTGCCGTTAATCATAGTTCCTTCAATGTCGGCGGAGCTTCCTGCGTAAACAAGATACTGCGCTAAATTTTCTTCGTTCACGCCGATATAGTGCGGCTTGTCGAGATTTATTAACACTAAGTCGGCAACCCAGCCCTCGTTTAACATTCCTTTTTGAGAAAATCCGAATGCCCTTGCGCCCTCGTAAGTCGCCATTCTCAAAGCCTCCACCGCCGTAACGCATAGCGGATCCCTATTAACGCCTTTGTGCAATAATGCCGCTGATCTCATCTCTTCCCACATATCGAGCCTGTTGTTGCTGGAGGCTCCGTCCGTGCCAAGTGCTACGTGGGCATCTTTTTCAAGCCATGAATGCAAAGGCATAACGCCGCTTCCTAATTTCAAATTGCTTGAGGGATTGTGAACGAGTGTGAAATTTTCCGGAAGGTTTATATTTGTGTCGAGCCACACGACGTGAGCCAGCGCGACATATGGAGCTGAAAGCAGGCCGGACTCCTCTAAATATTTTTCGTCGGACATTCCTAAATTATTTTTCTCGCCTTCAGTCTCCATAAAGTGAAAATGAACGCCGAGCCCATGAGATTTAGCTTCCGCGCAGATTTTTTTCATGTATTCAAGCGGAACTGTATAGGGTGCGTGAGGCCCAAGCTGAACGGTGATTAAACCCTCGCGTCCGTGATATTTTTCAGCCAAGTCTAAATTATTTTGAATGGATTTTTCAATTTTTCCCGGCTCTCCTGCCGTTATGCCTCTGCAGATTGCCGCTCTCATTCCTGCGCTTAACACTGCTTCGGCGACTTGATCCATTTCAAAATACATATCAGCGAAACAAGTTGTCCCGGTTGAAAGCATTTCGAGCATCGCGCTCAAAGTTCCCCAGTAAATATATTCGGGCGTTAATTTTTCTTCGACCGGCCATATTTTATTTTGCAGCCATTCCATTAAAGGAGCTTCTTCGCCTAAGCCTCGCAGTAAAGTCATGGCCGCGTGTGTGTGAGCGTTGACGAAGCCCGGAATAACCGCCATCTTTCCGTGCCCTGAAATAATTTTATCGGCACTCGGAGGATTTTTATCAGCGTCAATAATTTCTGCTATGCGTCCTTTTGAGACGAGCATATGAACGCGCCGGGCCTTTTCTCTCGCGCCGTCGGTTATTAGAACATCTTTGAATAAAGTTGCCATGTTTTTCTCCTAAATTAGATTGATATAATGAATAATTAATTATATATCATGCGAAGCGAGGAGAGTGAAAATAAAAATGCCCGAATTATGCCGTTTCTTTAATATTATAATTACCATGTTTTTTAGCGATAATGATAAACATCATAAGCCCCATTTTCATGCGACTTACAACGAATACGAGGCCTCAATCGGAATTGACGGAGAATTATTAGCCGGTAAATTTCCGCCGAAACAGTTAAAACTTGTTCAAGCGTGGGCTGTAATTCATGAGGACGAATTATACGAAGCTTGGAATAATGCTGTCAGAGAATTGCCGCTCGGAAAAATTGAGCCTTTGAAATAAATTATAGTGTGAAGGAGAAAAAATTATGTATGAACTTGACGGCGTTGTTTATGCTGACGACCCTGCTCCGCTCCCAAAAGTCTGCGGTATTCGTCCGTTGCCTGATTATAAATTGTGGCTTCGCTTTAATACCGGCGAAGCTAAAATTTATGATTGCAGACATTTACTGAAACATAAAATTTTTGCTCCGCTGGCTGACGTATCTTTCTTCAATTCTGTTTACATTGACTACGGCACAGCGGTTTGGGACAACGGTAATATCGATATTGACCCTGAGATTCTCTATGAAAAAGGAGAGAGCCATAAAAATTAGGAGCGAGAAATTTTTTTTAACTCCTAACTCCTAATTCCTACCTGAAATCACTCCTGCCAGCTCCTCATATATTCGACTTGCTCAGCTGTCATTGTGTCAATGTTAATTCCGAGTGCCGCAAGTTTTGACTCCATTACTGCTCTGTCAGTCTCAACGGGAACGGGATACAAACCTTTTTCAAGTTTATGAGTATAGACGTATAACGCGCTCTCAAGCTGAAGGGAGAAGCTCAGGTCCATGATTTCAATCGGGTGTCCGTCCGCGCAGGCCAAGTTCGTCAATCTTCCCTCGCCTAATAAATTTATTCTGCGTCCGTCCTTCATCACGTAAGTATCAATGTTGTCTCGCAGCTGCTCTACGTGGTCAGAGAGCGCAAGTAAATCAGGCTTGCTGATTTCAACGTCAAAGTGTCCTGCGTTGCCGAGAACTACTCCGTTTTTCATTTTCTCAATGTGTTCCTTGCGGATTACGTGAATATTTCCCGTGAACGTCAGGAAAATATCTCCGATCTTTGCGGCCTCGTCCATGCTCATAACTCTGAAGCCGTCCATTAACGCCTCGCAGGCTTTGTGTGGGTCAACCTCAGTAACTACGACATGAGCCCCGAAGCCTGCCGCCCTCATGGCTGCTCCGCGTCCGCACCAGCCGTAACCGGCAATTACGACAGTTTTCCCGGCAACTATCATGTTAGTGGTGCGTATGAAACCGTCCCAGACCGACTGCCCAGTCCCGTAACGGTTATCAAATAAATATTTGCTCAATGCGTCATTAACATCAATCATCGGGAATTTCAAAACTCCCTGCGCGTGCATTGCTTTTAATCTTTTAACGCCGCTTGTTGTCTCTTCAGAGCCGCCTAAAATATTCGGAATTAATTCGGGCATTTCTTTATGGACAGTTGCAACTAAATCCGCGCCGTCATCAATAATTACATTAGGTTTATAATTCAAAACTTTTTTAACGTAATCAAAATATTCTTCCGTTGTCATGCCCCTGTGGCTGTAAACATGAACGCCGTTTTTAGCAAGAGCCGCGCAAATATCGTCCTGCGTTGAAAGAGGATTGCTGCCGCAGGCTGCTACTTTTGCACCGAGCTTTGTTAATGTGATTAATAAATTCGCCGTCTTGGCCTCAAGATGAAGACATGCCGCGATTGTTGCGCCTTTGAAGGGCTATGAATTTTTATACTTGTTATAAAGAAACTGCAATGAAGGCATATACTGCCAAGCCCAGTCGATTTTTTTCTGTCCCCGTTCCGAAAGATTTATATCTTTGATTTCAAAATCTGACATAAAAAATTTTCCTCCCTAATTTTTTTCAATTTCAAATTTCATTCAAATTTCAAAATAGTATAACAAAAAATCAGGGAGGAGATAGAAATTTATATTTGATTAATAATTAATTTTTGAGGCTTGTTAAATTTGCTTTTAATCTTTCAATTTGTGCTTGGCCTTCAGAAACTTTTGCGCGTTCTTTTTCGACAACTTCTGCCGGAGCGCGTGAAATAAAATCTGCTTTATCGAGTCTTGCCTGACTTTTTGAAATTTCTTTTTCGATTGAAGTTATTTCGTTTTCAAGCCTTGCAATTTCTTTCGGAACATCAAGAACATCACCGACAGGCAATTTAATTTCCGCTTCTCCCGTTACTGATGATAAAGACGCGCCGTAATTCCATTCGTTTGAAGGCTCTTCAAGAATTACATCATGAACGCGGCAAAGATTTTCAATTTGATTTAATGACGCTTTCAAAATTTTTGCGGTTTGAGTTTCAGAATTTACACGTATAACGGCCTTATTGAGCCATTGTTGCGGTGCAACGTGTGCTTCAGCGCGTAAATTTCTTAACGTTCTTACAGCGTCCTGCAAAATTTTCATTTCTGAAATTACGCCGTCAAAAATAAATTCTTTTTTAGCTTCAGGCCATTTTGAACGCATTATAAATTCATCGCCGTAACCGAATGCCGCCCATAATTCTTCTGTTATGAACGGAATAAACGGGTGCAGTAAAGGCAGTGTTGTTTTGAAAATTTCCTCTAAAACTCCGGCTGTAGTTTTGCGTCTGTCTTCTCC
>JAFSXR010000075.1 GCA_017443985.1 Synergistaceae bacterium | reverse complement strand
GCTCAAAGCCGGCGACAATTTAATCACGAGCGGCAACAGAGTTCTTTATGACGGAGCCGAAATTATCCGCAACGTTGATTTAGCTAAAAAGACTGTTACATATTCCACTGAGGGTTAATTTATGAGAGGTTTTATAAGATTTTGCATTTATCACCCGGTCTTTACCGGGTGTTCTGTTGTTATATGGATATTGTTAGGAATTTCTAGCTACTTCACGCTCGGCGTTACTCTTTATCCTGATGTCGAACTGCCTTTCGTCTTAGTCCGCACGACTTACACGGGAGCAGGCCCGAATGAAATTGAGCAGTTAATAAGCAAGCCTCTTGAGGACGCATTGGCAGACCTCGAAAATTTGAAATCAATCACTACATATTCGCTCGAAGGAGTTTCAATGGTCGCCGTTGAAATGATGGCCGGAACTAATCCCGACTTGGCTCTTGTTGACGTTAATAACAAAGTCAAAGCGAAAGTCCCTGATCTTCCCGACGACGCTAAAGAACCTGTAGCAAGCAAATTTGACATAAGCGCACAGCCGTTCTTGATTATTTCGTTCAGTTCGAGCCTTCCTGAAAAGACCGCTAAAAAAATGATTGAGGACAGAATACAGCCAGTTGTTGCACGTGTTAAAGGTGTAGGACGTGTTGACGTTACGGGAGGACGGAACAGAGAAATTCATATTAACCTTGACCCGGAAGCTCTGAGCGATTACGGAATAAATTATATGCAGGTCTGCAACGTCGTCGCGGCGAATAACCAGACAACCCCGTCAGGCTACGTAACACAAAAAAAAGATGAAGTCTCTTTGCGTTTAATGGGCGAGTTTAACGAAGTCGAACAGCTCGAAGATATTTTAATCCCCACTCCTAACGGACAGCCCGTAAGACTTTCAATGCTCGGCGAAGTTGTTGACGGCGAAGAAGATCAGCGGAGCATGGCTCGTGCGGACGGAAAGCCCGTTGTGCAGTTGAGAATAAGTCCGCGCTCTAATGCTGACGTTGTTGAAGCGGGAAGATTAATAAAACGCTTAATGACGCGGACAATGCGGGACTTCCCGGATTTTACATATGAGTATACTTATGATGATACAAGTTTTGTTGAAAGCGCGGTTAAAAATATCATTCGCGACACAGCGATCGGAATTGCTTTAACGGCTCTGGTAATTTATTTATTTTTGGGACGCTTCGGAGCTACGTTTATCGTTGCTTTTTCAATGCCCGTTGCTTTTGCGGCTACGTTCGTCCCGTTGCAGATTCACGGCTACACGTTAAATTTAATGAGTACGCTCGGCCTTGCTCTTTCAATGGGAACGTTGGTCATGAACGCAATATTAATAATTCAAAATATTTACAGGTTCAGGGATATGGGCTACGGAGCTTATGAGGCAGCTGAAGAAGGCACTGTAGAAATTTCTATGTCTGTTCTCGCCGGAGTTTTCACAAACTTGGGAGTTTTCATGCCCGTTGCTTTGATGTCAACGATTGCAGGGCAGTTCCTAAAGCCTTACGCAGTTACTATAGTTTACGCTACGGCGTTCTCTTTATGGGTAACGATGGCGGTTACTCCGTGCTTGGCCGCGAGAATGAAAAAAAAGCAGAACGACTCGGGCGAGCTTCCGTTACTCGGCAAAATTTTAACGGGCTGGTGGAATTGGATCTTTGACGGCTTCAGAGATTTATTCTTCATAATTCTTCACCTTGCAATGAGGTTCCCGTTATTAACCGTCCTGTTTACGATCTTGGCGACTTACGGCTCATTAAAACTTGGCGGCTTCATCGGTACACAGTTCACCCCTTCGACTGATGACGGAACAGTCAGAATTACTTTGACGCTTGATAATAATTCTTCAATTCACAGAACCGCTGATTTAGTTTATCAAGTTGAAGATTATATAAATTCCATTCCCGACAGAAAATATATTAAAAACGTTGTCTCAACCGTCGCAAGCTCAATGAGGAGTCAGTCAATCAGCGAGGCCCAGATAGCTTTATATATGACGAATGACCCGGACAGACCCTCGACGCAGGATTTAGCCGACAAAATAAGACCGTATCTTAGTAATTTGCCCGGCGTTCAAATTGCTATCTCGGCTACTCGTTCGGGCTTCGGAAATCCGATTGAAATCCAGGTTAAGGGAGAAGATTTGAACGTCCTCTATAACTTCGCCGAAGAAATCAGAGCAAGAGGCAGAAATATTCCCGGTGTTCGAGATTTAAGAACAGAAATGGAAATGGGGAAACCTGAACTTCAGGTTAAGCCTATACGCTGGAGACTTGCTCCGTTAGGCATAAATATTTCCGACTTGGCCGGAATTGTTCGCGGCTATTTAATCGGAAGGGACGCAGGAAAATTCCGTCAGGGCGGTTATGAATACGACATAAAAGCAAGAATTAACAGAGAGAAGGCCAGCGATATTTTCACGGCTCACGAACTTCCTATAATGACGGGTTACGGCTTAGTCCCTCTTGACGAGATGTCTGACATTTCATGGGGCGACTCGCCTACGGAAATAAGAAGGGTAGAACGCCAGCGCGCTGTCGTCGTTACGGGCAACGTCCGTTACATAACTTCAGGCGAAGGCAACGCAAAGATGAGAGATTTAATTAATCATATGGAAATTCCCGAAGGCGTTACGATTAATTTCGGCGGTGAGCAGGAGGACATGGCCGAAAACTTTATCGAATTAATAAGGACTTTAATAATTGCTATCGTAATCACTTATCTTGTTGTCGCGGCAATTCTTGAAAGCTGGACTTACTCTCTTGTAATTCTTGCGACAATTCCAATGGCGGCGATCGGAGTCGTTCCTGCAATGTTAATTTCGGAAGTTAATATTTCGATTTTCGCCTTAATCGGAATGATTATGTTAGTCGGAATGGTCGTCAATAACGCGATTGTTGTAGTCGATTACGCCGAAGTTTTAAGACTGAAAGGCACCCACCCGTATGAAGCAGTCGAGGAAGCCTGCCACGTTCGTTTTAAGTCGTTATTAATGGCTGTCGTTACGTCGGTCGTATCATTGCTGCCGCTGCTCTCGACGGGAAGAGGCTCGGAAATGAAACGCCCGATAGCAGTCGTCGCAATCGGAGGATTAATTGCGGGCGGAATGTTAGCAATGTTATCGATCCCGGCGGCTTATAAACTCGTCTGGCGCGTCCGTTTATGGTGGGGAAGAATAAGAGGCCGTGAATGGGGCGAGAAAGACGACGACGAAGAATACGAAGATGATGATAATGAGGAATGAGGGATTAGGGATTAGGAATGAAAAAGAATTACCTCCTGCCTCCTACCTCCTAACTCCTACCTCAATCGGGACTCTGGCACTTGAGGCAATGTTAATTGAAGTGTCAGTAACTCCGAAACCCGGACTTGTTGACAGAAATAACTCAGGAGCTCATAGAGATATGAGCTTCTTTACTTTTATAAAAAGTGCGTCGGCATTGCGGAACAGTTTTGAAGAATTTGCGCAGGCCGGAGAAAATTTTTGCGGCACTGAAATAAAAAATCTTTTCCCCGTAATTCGTAAAATCGGCATTGAAGCTGAAAAAAAAATGTTCGCGGCTACTAACGGAATTAATACTCACAAAGGCGAAATTTTTTCGTTAGGATTATTGAGTGCGTGCGCAGGATTTTTAGCGAAGAAAAAAATTTCTTTAACTCCCGAAGAAATTACGCAGGCAGCGGCGAAAATGTGCGCGGGGCTCTGTGAAAAAGACTTTGCCGAAGTTCGCAGTAAAGATAAAAAATTTTTGACGAAAGGCGAACGTGTTTATATTGAACATGGAATTACGGGAATACGCGGAGAAGCTGAAGCAGGTTATCCGATTGTTATGAATATTGCGCTGCCGGCATTGAAAAAATATTTATCGCAGGGAAAAAATCTCAATGACGCTCTAGTTTTCACGTTAATTAATATAATGGCCGAAGCTCACGACACAAATATAATTTCGCGCCACGATATTGAAACGGCAGAACAAGTCCGGCAGAGAGCCGCTGAAATCATAAAAAAAAATTACGGTCTTGAAGAAATTTATAAGTTCGACCGTGAATTAATTGACGCTTATATAAGTCCCGGAGGAGCAGGAGATTTATTAGCGGTTACTTATTTTTTATTCTCGCTTAACTGTTTTTAATGCTCTCTTCAATTTCTCCTAATTTTTCTTCAAAGCCGTAAATGGTCGGGTCAATCGTATCAACAGTATCATTTAATTCTCTCATTAATCTGAATTTTCGATTTTTTGGAAGCCTGCCGGCAAATCTTTTAACTTTTAATAAAGCCTGAAGATAATTTCTCTCGTATTGCGTCATTATTTTTGCGGCCATTAACGCGCTGGGAGTGCTTTCTTCGAGAAATAATCTTGCCATTTCGAGATTTTCCTCTATGGTCATTTCGTCGTACCAAATTTCAGCAAGAATTTTTTTGAATTTAGAGCGGTGTTTCCTTTTCGCAATTTTTGACGCGGCATCGTTAATTCTCTGCATTGAAATTTCAAGCTCCGCCAAAACCTTTTCAGGGTCGAGCGCAGGCATTGAATATTCTGCGATATACTCGGCTTCAAATTCTATTAGTGTCTGCTGCCTCAATATTTTCCCGAATGACGGATTTAATTTTATTACGGCGTCTTCCGCGTCTTTCTCCATTAATTTTTTGAATTCTTCGCCGGTATTGAAAAATTCGCTCTCAAAGGGCGAGTCCTTCAGCCACGTAACATAGCCGGGATCAAATAACCCCTTGCGCCCGGCACGTCCTGCCATCTGCAAAAATTCGTTCTTAGTTATGGGCTGATACTGATAATAATTTACGAGCTGCGCAAAAATTACATATTGAGCCGGCAAATTTACTCCAAGCGCAAGAGCATCCGTCCCGCATACGGTGTCTAATAATCTTTCACGGAAAGCAGCCTCAACTAATAATTTTTCTTTCGGCAACATGCTCCCGTGATAAATTCCAACGCCTCTGTATAAAAACGGAACGGTCCTTTTGACCTCTAAAATTTTTGCAAGCTCCTCAAGCCTCCTCATATGAGCCATAGGTATTCTTTTTCGGGTGTCTGCAATCTGTTCGGCAAGCTCGACAACTCCGCGATGAGAAAATAAAAATACTAAAGCGTCATGAATTTCATGAAGTTTAACGGGCTTTTCCGGCGTAAAAATTAATTCTGTTATTCTTGTTTTTCCGGCGTGAATAATAAAATCGCGCTGACATATTCCTGATAAATATTTTCCGACGCTTTTAATGCTTCCCATAGTTGCGGACATCACTAAAATTTTCGTGTCGGGCGGAGTATTTCTGATGCCGTCTATATAAGTTCTAGCCCTGTCTGAATCCGTGAAGATATAATGAAATTCATCGACAACTAAAATTTGATTAGATACATAAGAATACTTTACGGTGTAAATTTCTTGAGTGCAGCACAACAATCTTGCGCCCTCATTGCGTTTGAAGTCGCCCGTCTCAATCCCGACATCAAAACCCATTCTGCGAAGGTCCATATATCTTTCATTGCTTAGAGCTTTAATCGGAGCTGTAAAAATTATTCTTTCAGCGTCAAAATTTTTATTAATAGTCCCGTCCTGATTTAATATTCCTGCCCAAAGATAAGCGACTAAAGTTTTTCCTGAACCTGTGGGAGCTGATAACACTGCGCTGTTGTCTTTAATGTGATTGAATGCACGCAGCTGCCAGTCATAAAATTCTATAATATCTCATTCCTCATTCCTTATTAACAAAAATAAAAAGGCAGTCCGTAAGCCGGGTTCTGTTTTTCTGATTTTTTATTATCAGCGTAACGGTCATTTATCTGGAAAACTCCTCGCGGAATTTCTCAAGCGATCGTACCCTGAGGTCAGCGGGCCGCCTCAACCCTCGCTATTCGATCTTGCTTCGTATGGGGCTTGCCAAGCATACGGCTTGCGCCGTATCTGGTGGGCTTAATCTCACCTTTTCACCATCGCCCTAAGGCTGTTTATTTTCTGTTGCGCTGTCCCTCGAATTACTCCGGCCGGACGTTATCCGGCATACTGCCCTGTGAAGCCCGGACTTTCCTCCGCTTGAACTAACGCGGCGACCGTCTGAACTGCCTTGTGAAATATTTTAACACGCAGCCTTTGGAATGTGATACAATTCAAAGTAATTTTATATATTTCTTTTGAAGGAGGCCGATTTTATTTTGTCCCCTAAAGGTGTTCACTACATTGTCGAAGTTTCCGGCTGTGATGACACAATTACAAACGTCCCGAAACTTCAAGATATTCTCGTCGAGGCGGCCAAGCGTGCTCACGCTCAGGTATGGTCGGTATCGTTCAACAAATTTCCCCCAAACGGAGTCAGCGGCGTTGTCGTTATAAGTGAGAGCCATTTGTCTGTTCATACGTGGCCCGAAGTTAATTACATGGCTCTTGATATTTATACTTGCGGAGCGCACACTGAACCCATGCTCGCTGTTGATTATGTTCTTGAGCAGGTCAAGGCCAGCCACATTCACATAACTGAAATAACTCGCGGACTTGATGACAATGACGAGAAATTTTATCACTCGTTCATCACGTGGGAAGAAAACAGAGTAGACGGTCATAAAAAAGAATAAGGAGTGATTTATAAAGTGGAAAATTTTTTTGAAAAAATTGCCCCCAGCTACACGTTTGAAATTTTTCCGCCTAAGGGCAACGCAAGCACGGCAGGAACTTACGCGGTTATTGACAGTCTCGTGAGCTTCAATCCCGATTTAATCAGCGTAACTTACGGCGCAGGAGGCTCAAGCCGCGACAACACCGTCGAAATAACTTCAGGTATTCAAAATAAATACAACGTCTGCGGAGTCGCTCACCTGACATGTGT
Organism: Synergistaceae bacterium; assembly: GCA_017443985.1. GTDB lineage: Bacteria > Synergistota > Synergistia > Synergistales > Aminobacteriaceae > JAFUXM01. Next base: position 6,520 of record JAFSXR010000075.1, on the reverse strand, counting down.
CGGAACAACACGCGCCGAATTAAAAGCCATTCTCGACAGACTGAAGGCGAACAATGTCAGAAATGTTTTGGCTCTGCGCGGAGATCTCAAGGACGAGTCTGACTTGGGAGAATTTCATCACGCTTCCGAATTAATTTCCTTCATCAAAGAAGAGTACGGTAACGAGTTCGACATCTTTGCGGCCTGTTACCCGGAAAAACACCCGGAGTCAAAATCAGTCGAGGAAGATTTGATTCACTTGAAAGAAAAATGCGACTTGGGCGTAAAGGGCTTAATCTCGCAATTATTCTTTGACAACGACATTTTCTGCGAATGGCGCGAAAAGGCCCGCGCAATGGGAATTAAACAGCCGATAATTGCCGGAGTTATGCCGATAACTTCAGCGGTTCAGATTTCAAAAGTCGTCGAACTCTGTGGCGCGTCAGTTCCCGACCGCGTGCGAAGATTCGTGAACGCTTACGGGCATAATCAGGGCGCAATAAAAGAAGCCGGAATAGCCTACGCTACGGAGCAAATCATTGACTTATTGACGCGAGACGTTGAGGGGATTCACCTTTACACGATGAACCAGGCCGACACCGTACGACGCATTGACGCAGGTATTCGCTCTGTTCTCTACACAAAACGTTATGCGCTTCGTTCCGACAGATAAATTAATCACGGACGCTCTGCGCTATATGAAAGTTCCGCCCGGGTCTCACACTCCTGAACTTGTTGAGACCGTGCGGAACGCTTTTAACGTTCTTGGAAAATATGCCGTTCCGCGAAGTGTTTTCGGACGTTTTAATATTAATCATTTTGACGATGGAATAGAAATCGAAGGGGCATATATATATAGTAGAAACATCGCTGATTTAACTTCGCGCTCAGACGAGTGCTATTTACTAGCCGCCACTCTTGGCCATGAAGTTGACCGTCAGATTACGATAGCCCAGAAAAAAAATATGTTTGACGGTCTTGCGCTTGACGCTTGCGCTTCTGTCCGCATTGATGCCTTTATAGATTATTTTATAAAGGAAGAAATTATTTCGGAACTTCACGAAGGAGAATTTTTGACGCCCCGTTTCAGTCCCGGCTACGGCGACTTGAACATGAATGTTACAGAAGATATTATCGCTATATTAAACGCAACGAAACATATCGGGCTTTCCGTTACTCGTTCAATGATGATGACCCCTATAAAATCCGTTACAGCGATAATTGGATTAAATGGATTAAATAATCTTTCACAAACTGCCGAAAATGTAAACAGTAACAAGTAATTTATTTTTCAGGAGGAATAATTTTAATGTTCATGGAAGTAACCAAAAATCTTGGGGGGGGGTAACGGCTTGTAAAAAAAGTCGTTCTCACCAATCTTTAGGGGAGGGGATCTCGCAATGAGAATCGCGAATAATGTCCCCGCTCTTACCGCGTTCAACTCACTTAATTCAGCTAACAACAATCTTCAAAAAGTCATTAAACAAGTTTCAACCGGTTTGCAAATCAATTCCGCGTCCATCAATGATTTTAGAACGGGGGTAATGTTCTAATGTCAGTATGGAGTTTACAAATTCATGATGATAAAGTCGGCGGATATTGTCTCGATAACAATGTCGCTGCTATGGGCTGGAGCTTCAAGGAACTTGACGAATTTTCAGATTCTCAGTATGACAAAATTAAAGAAAAAATAAATTCTCTTACTGACGATAATTGGGAAAATTTCACGGACTGTGCCGAAGCTATGGAATATGATTTTGACTGCGTTATAAAACTTCACGATGAAGTCCGCGAAGGTGATTTTGTTTGGATGTTTTTCAACGGCCGATATTATGTCGCTCGTGTTGATAAAGAAAGCAAGTGGCATTTTTCTCAAGAAGCGCGCGAAATTGAAGCAGCCAATCAGCTTACGAATCTTCAATGGCATTACGTAGGAAAAGATAATGCTCTCGTGCCGTCCGTCATAGAAAACGCTTTTTTAGGTGAAAAAACTTTCAAAAAAATTCTTGACTATGACGTCGAGGCGTTCAGCGCGTGGCTCGTTAAAGCATTTGAAAGCAAAGATTTCGTAGAGCCGATAAATATTTGGCGGTTATTGACACACACGAGCGGAGGCGACATTTCTCAATATTGTCTCGATAATAACGTTGCCGCTATGGGCTGGAGCTTCAGGGATTTAAAAAACGATCCCGATCTTGAAGAATCAGTCAGTAAAATTGAAACGTGGGAAGATTTTCAAGCCTGCAGTGAAGCATATTACGATGAAGTAAATTCAAGCGTCAAACGTCTTCACGATGATGTCAACGCTGGTGATGTTATCTTAATGCGTTCTCAAGAAGGTCGTTATTATTTTGCTGTCGTCAATGAGAAAAGCGAATGGCGTTTTAATCATGAGCCGGAATCAAAAGAAAAAGACGCTGCTAACCAGCTCACCGAAATAAAATGGCAAAAAATTAAAAACGTCAATCCTATTGCAGATTCATTAGATCGGCAATTTAGTTTTGTAGGGCGGACGTTCCGAAGAACTTGGAAGCCTGAAATATGGAATTTCGTCCTTCAGATGTTGAGAGGAGAATAAGAAAATGAGAATCGCAAATAATGTCCCCGCTCTTACCGCGTTCAATTCGCTTAATTCAGCTAACAATAATCTTCAAAAAATGATCAAGCAGGTCTCAACAGGCCTGAGAATCAATTCCGCTGCTGATGATGCCGCAGGACTAGCCATAAGCGAAAACATGCGTGCACAGTCAACAGGACTTGAACGTGCGATTAGAAACGCTCAAGACGGAATTTCTTTTTTGCAGACGGCTGAAGGCGCACTCGCACAAACTAACTCGATGCTTCAAAGAATGAGAGAGCTGACTCTTCAGGCCTCGAACGATTCTTTGACTTCAAACGATCGGCAGTATTTACAGCTTGAAATTGACGAAATAAGAAAGCAAATTGACCGCATAGCCGACACAACGCAGTTTAACAATAAAAGAATTTTAGACGGCAGCTCCGGCGCAATATGGTCAAGCAGTGATAGAAACGTCAAAGCAAAAATTAACGGCGGCTTAACTTATATTGACGACTTCGGACAAAAAATAAGTGCCGAAGGAAATTACAAAATTGAAGTCAGCGCAAAGGGAGGCCAAGCGCAGGTTCAGAAGTCCAGCATTTTCACGACTTACAAGACTACAACTGACTACGGCAATGAAACAGAGTCAGAAGAAATTACAGAGACGGTCAGGACTGTTGAGTATGACACAGTTACGAAGACTGAAACACAGCTTGTAGAAACCGTATCAACCAGCGAAGAAATTTTCAAAATCTATATCAACGGCGCAAATAATGACGATACTACGGTACTCGACAATCTTATCTCACTCCCCGATGACGCTACACAGGAAAGTATAGACACAGTAAACGCTATCCGTGAGGGCTTGAGCTTTGAAAACGGCGTTTTGACTATCACGAAAAACGGAACTTATAACATAGTCGGCAGGCCCTCAAACAAATCGACAACGAACAGAATAAAAGTCGCTGACGGCGTAGAGGCTAATATATTTTTGACTGACGTTAATATTGACGTAAGAACAATTAGGCGGGCTTGTGCTTTTGAGATTGAACCGGGCGCAAAAGCTAATATATATCTCTCCGGCAATAATACACTGAAAAGCGGAAAGCCTCGTGCGGGGCTTGAAGTTCCTGACGGAGCAACGCTAACCCTGAGCAGTGCAGACGGAGACGGCCAAACTACCGGAACCTTGACTGCGATTGGAGGAAGTGGTGCATTTCACGGGGCAGGTATAGGCGGACCGGGAGCTGAGTATGGTAGGGTGAACGGGCGCGCTGGCGATATAACGATTAACGGCGGTACAATTACTGCTAAAGGCGGAGAGTTTTCGGCAGGTATTGGCGGAGGTGATACAACAGCCAACTATGGAGGCGGCAATGACGGAGGAGGACATATCACTATCAACGGCGGAAACATCACTGCTACAGGAGGAGATTCTGCAGCAGGCATAGGACATGGCGACGCTTATGAACAATATTACTTAACTGATGACAGCATAACAATCAATGGCGGCAATATTACGGCTAGAGGGGGAGAGCTTGCAGCAGGCATAGGGGGAGGCAATCAAGTTAGCAGCGGTACAATCACAATAAGCAGCAATGCCACGATTAAGGCATCAGGTTACAAGGCTGACGAGGACAAGGTTGACGACGTTAGCGCAATAGGACGAGGCTATGGCGGCACTCAAGGAGCTAATGACACCATTACTTACAATGACAATGCCCCCGTTTTACGTTCTTCAGTTCCCGACAGATTTTATATAGAATCGCGATCCGTCATTAGAGCAGAAGAAGAAGTCGAAATAACCAGCGAAATTCCCAAATTCACCGAGACTTCAAGAACGGTGAGCGTCAGGCCGGCTCCGTCCCTCGAAAATGAACTTGAGAATGTAAAAGTTCACAGCGAAAACGGCGTTGACTCCGCAACGGCAAACGGCCTTCCGGCTGGAAATTACACCGTTGAGACACTGACTTCACCCCTGACGGAAAAATCTTTCAGTTTCACGGGCTCTTACGGTTTTGAAAAGGATTTATCTAGCCTCATGACCATGAGTTCCGGGACAGGCTCGCTGGCCACGAACGCAAATATTTTATTTGAAGTTACGGGGGTGAACAGGACTGACGGAACTGTAACACTCAAAGCCACCGCCAACCTAATGAACACTGACGGCACTGTAACGAAGCATATAGTCCGCGAGGGGCTGACTTTGAAGGAAGGAAGCGCAACGGCTCTCAGCGGTCTGAATTTATCGGGAACAACTCTCGATTACGACACCGAAGAAAATTCCCCTGCAGTTACGTTGAGTCTTTCATCAGGCGCGGCAAGTTCATTTTCAACAGGAAATAAATTTGTCTGCAACATAGCTAATTCAGGTTTTGCAATGGAGGAAAGCACCGTCGCAATTTCCGGCACTCAAAATCCTGATTGGGATTTGAATTGGGGCGAGGATTTAACGCTTGCGCCGGTTTTATACGGACTTGACACCGAAGCCGTGAAAAATTCTAATTTAACTTTTAGCAACTTCTACTTAAATTCCGAAGACGGCACTGTTTACGAGGGCGATGTAGTCATCAACACGAATGACACTCTCATTCAAGACGGGAAAAATTTAGCGTCGTTCGATGCCCTTCGCGACAACCCCGTAACAACAACCAGCTTCGGAACTGCCGACGAGACGACAAGACTTGATGAAATTATGGGATTTTATAACACTAGCGGCGTTTTCATGATTGAACATCCCCAGACAATCAGCATAACTCAGGGCAACGGTCAAAGCGTCAGTGTAACTTTATATAAGAATGACACTATAGCCGATGTCCGCGAAAAACTGAATAATGCTATAGCTTACGGTCTTGGGCAAGGACAATACGCTTCAGAAAATAAATTCGTGAGTTTTGTTACGGAGCCTCAAAACAACGGCCTTGAAACTGTCGCAGGAACTTTCGTAATTCGTTCGGCAATTCCCGGCAAAGCAGGCGAATTATATTTTTCAGGCGATGAAGACTTTTTGAACGCACTTGGCCTCAACACAATTCAAAATTCCGAAGAAGTTCAATATACGGCTTCCGTTTATGACGGTCACACGGGAATAGCAGTCGCAACGAACGTAAAATCTTCAGGTAATGAATTTAAGGATTTAATTTTTCCTAACGTTGACGTAGAAATTGGTTTAATGGCAGGACTTTCAGCGAATTGGGACGAAGGCACGAAACGCTTTATAACGGATCGAACAGACGTTTTCTCCGCCATGCTTCACTTGCAGGACAACGGAACGGTTTTTCAGGTCGGAGCAAACAAGGACGAGTCTTTTACGGTTCAGCTCGGCGATTTTTCAAGCCACGCGCTGGGAGTTTCTTCCATTAATATCTTGACACGCGAGACAGCTTCACGTTCAATCGGAGTTATCGACAGCGCAATCAATAAAGTCAGTTCGCAGCGGTCAAAAATCGGAGCTTATGAAAACGACCTTGAAAACACGATGAAAAATCTCACGGCCTCGAACACAAATTTAATCGCGTCCGAAAGTCGAATCAGGGACGCTGATATGTCAAAATCGATGCTCGATCTTGTGAAATATCAAATTATTCATCAGTCGGGAACTTCAATGCTTGCACAGGCGAATCAACTTCCGCAATCGGTTTTAAATCTGCTTCAATAAAAATTGAAATTTTTAACGGAAAAATAAAATCAGCGGTCGGGCTTTCGAGTCTGGCCGTTAATTTTATTCAGTATTCAAGAGCATTTATAAACTTAAAAATTAAATTAAATTCGGGTGTTGACATTATAAAAAATGCGCGTATAATTCTCTCTTGTCGTTGCGAGATAGCGACGATGAAGCAAAAAGTTTTTTGACAAGGAAATCTTTTGAAAGAAAACTCGATTACGAGAAGGTATATCAAAAGTAAAATACAGCGTGAAATAAATAAGCGAAGTACTAAATAGCTAGGAATAAAGAAATCTCAAAAATTTAACTGAGAGTTT
>JAFSXR010000074.1 GCA_017443985.1 Synergistaceae bacterium | reverse complement strand
TTCTCGTCTCCTGAAAGCGTGATTTCGCCTGCCGCTCCGGGAACGACCGTACGAATAAGGAACGTGCCTTCAACCGCCTCAGCGTTCTTTGTCGCGCCGTCTACGAACGTTACGAATTTTGTAGCGTCGTCAACGTATTTGCTCTGGCCAAGATCCGTTGCGATTGCGTCATTAAGTTTCTTAGCTACATCGTTGAGCGTGTCGTTGGCGTAAAGCGTTACGCTTGCTGTCTTGCCGTCGCCCTGATTGAGGGTGATTGTCTTGGCATCTTCAAGCATAAAAACGCCTTCTGAGTTCCAGAACTTGTCAAGATCGCGGAGTTTTACGTCGCCGCTTGCAACTTTGCCGATATAGGCCACGTCGCCGCTTGCAAGAATAGTTCCTGCGGGCGCGTTATCTTCCGTAAGTGCACCGTCAGTAACTTTGAATGTGCTGTCGGTCTTGAGAGTGATGTCGCCCTCTGTGGCAATGCCGGTCTTCTCGTTAAGGTTGAAGTTCTTGAAGTGAATTTCAGTATTTGCAACTTCATCGCCGTTCAAGACGTACGTCGGAACCTGGCCTCTGTAGGGGCCGCCGTCCCACTTGCCGTCCCAGTTGCCGTCAAGCGTAGCTTCGACCTGAAGGTTAAGTGCGTTCTCGTTCGATTCCTCTACGTTCGGCGTAATCGAGTAAACAAATTTCGCGCCGTCTTTAATGGTGCTGATTCCGCCGCCTTCATCGCTAAACGCGATAGTCAATGACGGTTCGTCAGTGCTGCCGCCGAAGAGCTGGCCAAGATTGACAGGCTCGGCACCGTCACCGGCTGAAACGATGATGTTTTCCTGAACGACTGTGGAGTTTACGCCGTTCTGTGAGAGCTTGCTTGCGGTTGCTTTGAGCGTTACCGTGTTGTTGATTGCGTCAACAGACTGGACTTCAAATAAAACGCTTGCGTTCTCGGTGAGGTTGTCTCCCGCCTCAAAAGTGAAGACATTGCTTGCCGCGATCGAAGTTGCGTCTCCGACTTCGACAGCTGATGTCGGGTTGTTGCCGTCGCCGCCGCCCTCATAGACAATCTTGAGGGAAGGAGCATTGTTTGCGCCAACTGTCTGGGTTACGATGGTTCCTGCACTCCAGTCAGTTTCTTCTGTATCGATCGTGATGCCCTTTGCTCTTGCCGCAGAAACTATTTCATCTTTAACGCCCGCGTATGAGTAGCTTGCGCCGTCAGTATTTTCAACGGGGTTATCTTCTCCGTCTTCTATGGTGCCGTTGAAGAACGCCGCCTGAACTTCAGCACTTGCGCCCGCGCCGCCTGTTCCGAAAATATCTGAGCCGCTCGTTGACCAAATCTCAACGCCGTCGCTTGTCTGAACGCTGATCTTTGTAACTGGTGCTGTCGTCTGCTCGGCAAACGTAACCTCAGTCGTTGTGGTATTGACTGTTCCGCCGATCCCATAAGCTGCCGTAAGTTTTGCGCCTGCTTCGGCATCTTCAGCGACTGAAATTTTGTAGTTTCCTGCCGGTGTGCCGTTGACGGTAACGTCCTTTACTCCGAGCTTTGAGTTGACGGACTTGTTCATGATTACGTTATCATGTTTAATTTTCATGATGTCGCTCTTCTGAACTTCGCCCTGTCCGGGATCTGCTTTTACGCGGATCTTGTAGTTGCCTTCAACTGATCTCTTCTGACCGAACTGGTCGATCTCACGAAGACCGCCGTTTACGATTGCTTTGGTCTCGTTGTCGCTGCTGCTCCAAAGAACTGCGGAGTCGCCGTTGAGGAGTTTCTTTTTGTTGAACTGTGTCGTGTTGCCGATACGTGTAATCTCTTCGTTAAGCTGTCCGATTTCTTCCTGGATATAGCTTCTGTCCTGCTGGGTCAGTGTATCGTTTGCGGCCTGTACTGAAAGCTCGCGCATACGCTGAAGAATTGAATGAGTCTCGCTAAGTGCGCCTTCAGCCGTCTGAATTAAGCTGATACCGTCCTGAGTGTTGCTGACTGCCTTATCGAGTCCTCTGATCTGTGCACGCATTTTCTCGCTGATTGCAAGTCCTGCTGCGTCATCGGCCGCTGAATTAATGCGGAGACCGCTTGAAAGTTTCGCTATCGACTTCTGAAGAGCATTGCTTGTGTTGTTGACAATGTTATAGCTCTGTAAAGCCGGTATATTGTGTTGAATTACCATTGACATTGTAAAAAACCTCCCTGTATGTCTGTAAACACGCCCCTGCCATCCGTGTGCAAGGGTCTGGCTTAAATTTCCTCCCCTCGTGCTTGAGGGTTCCCCGCCCGTTTCGCAGAAGTCCGATCAATCGGGCTGTCCCCCGCCTCTGAAACGCTCGCGCCCGTTCCGAACGGGTACCGTCTCGCGGAAAATCTGCGGCTTTGGCTGTGTACGCTTTGTTACTATTAAACCTTCTATCTTTATGCGCAAAAAGGTTTCTAAAAAATTAAAATTTTCTATGGCCTAAGTGTTAAAACTAAAGGCCCTCCCCTTTGTTCATTCAGATTTTCGGCAGAATATTTTTCGGACTTTAATATTTAATTTAATCAAATCAAACGAAAATTTTTCTGAAAAAGTATAATTAAGCAAAAAAAAATTTTTTTACAGAAAGGAAATTTTTTTTCGACAATGAAACTTGAATTAAAGCGTCAGGATTTTTTGAAGGCTTGGCAGATTGCAGAGAGATTTATCGACGTGAAGCCTGCTAAAAATTCACTCGGAGGAATTTTGATCAGAGCTTCGGAAGACGGCAGCGTTACGCTTGAAGCTACGGACTTAAAGACTTCTGTTAAATGCACTGCCGAAGGAGTAAACATCATTAGCCCGGGCGTTGCGGTTGTCCCTGCTGTACTCTTGGGCAGTATGATAAAAAAATCAGCGTCCGAAGATTTAATCTTGGAAGTAAATTCAGAGAGAGGATTTTTGAACGCCGGCAACAGTAAAACGAGGTTCGCTGTTTTTTCGGCTGAAGAGTTCCCGAAAATTCCTGAAAGTTCAGGAGCTGAAAAAATATGCGATCTTCTTGCCTCCGACTTGGCCCGGATCATAGCGGAGGGCGGCAGCGCGTCATCACTGCCTCAGGACTTCCCGAAGTATATGGGGACGTGCCTTTTAAGAACTCAAGACGGCTATCTGAAGGGCGTATCAACGGACGGAAAACGTCTCGCGCTCTCAAAAATAGTTTGCGGAAGCATAGCGAAAGATGATGATATTCTGCTTCCGGCAGCGGCAATTAAAGATCTTGGCAAGACTCTGACATCAAGCTACAGCGACAAACTCGTAAATATTTTTGCGGACAGCTCCACAGCGTGGTTTAATCTCGAAGGCGTTGAATTTTCAATAAGAAGAATAGAGGCGGCCTTCCCGGTTTATGAGCGCATACTGAACGACAACGTGAAAACTTCAATGAAGATCTCAAGCGCGGAATTAGCGTCAGTTCTCGACAGAATCGACATCATAGCAAGAGCAATCCCATCGCATATTATGTCAATGTCGCTCAACCCTAACGGAACGCTGAAAATTACAGCACGCGCTCCCGAAAAAGGAACGGCAAGCGAAAATCTTACGGCAGAGATCAGCGGCGAGCCTATGCAGATCGGCTTCAACGTCGCTTATTTTCTTGACGGCCTCAAAGTTTTAGGGCCCGGCGAAGTTTTAATAGAGTTCAGCGACGAGGAAGGACAAAGCAGAATGAAACGCAGTGAAAGCGATGACCTCCTCTATATGCTCATGCCGGCAAGACTCAGCGCGCAGGACAAAATCGCCGAAGAAGAAATGGGAGAATTTGAAAATGATTATAATCAAGTTCACGAAGAGAACGCGCCGGAAAATGAGGACGAAAATATAAATCAGGAAAATCAAGAAGAAAACTACAGTGAAAATTAATTACAGCATCATAAAAAATTTTAGAAATTTTCACGGCCCGGACCTCAAAATAAAATGGGAACCGGGCATTAATTTAATACTTGGCCCGAACGGCGCAGGAAAAACAAATCTGCTCGAGTCCCTCAGCGTTATTTCGGGCTGGGGATCTTTTACACGAACTCAAAATATAATTTCATGGAACGCTTCGGACGTTCGCGCAAACGTTTTCGCTGAAGTTTCAGGCGAGGAAAATTTCACCGTTGCCGCGAATATCTCGTCAAGAATTTCACTTAGGCTCAACGATAAGGCAATTTCATTTACTGATTTAAGGCTTGCAGTTCCGTCAATAATTTTTTTGACCGGCGGAGTAAATTTAATTGACGGCTCGCCCTCAGCACGCAGATTATTTATAGACAGGCTTTGCGCACTGTTCTTTCCGCCTTACGCGAAAAAATTAGCGGACTTCAAATATATAATGCGTTCACGGACGGCATTATTACGGCAAAAAAAATCTCCGGAAGCTACAACAAAACTTTTTTGCGAGTTCGGAGGCTGGATAATGGACAGGCGCAGAGAAGTTTTAGAAATGCTGAAAAAAATTTCGAGGCAGAATAAATTTGACATGGATTTTTTGCCGTCATTAAAAGCAAAAATTTCGGGCGAAGAATATTTATCGAATGCCCTCAAAGAAAATTCCATGCGTGAATTTCAAGCCATGCGGCCGCTAGTCGGCCCGAACTACGAAGAACTTTCAATAACCCTTCACGAAAATAACAGGCCCGTTTCAGAAGCACTAAGCCGCGGACAAAAACGCAGATTAATTCTTTACTTAATAATTACTGCCGGAAAATTAATAAATCTTAGATTAAACCGCGAACCGATTTTATTATTTGACGATTTCACCGCCGAATTAGATTCAGAAGGCCGCGAATGGACGTATAAAAAATTACGCGGAACAGGCTGGCAGATTTTTTTGACAGCTCCCGAAAATCCTTTTGCCGAAAAAAAATCCATTAACATTTTTTCGCTGAGCAAGTGAAAAAAATTTTTGATTCTATTTTTTTAATTATCTCTGTAAATTTCTATGAGCTCCGAAAATTTTTGAAGTTTTTGTAATTGTAAAAGTAGTTGCAAAAAATTTCTTCTCTGAAAATTTCTGAATGGGTTAAAATATTTTAGCATAAAAAATTTTTTAGGGACTTTATAAATAACAAGACGGAGAAAAAATTATGAGCGCATCATTATTTTCAGTGCCTTCCGATGAGCCTTTGGCCGCACGAATGAGGCCGGAGACCCTCGAAGACTTTGCAGGGCAGGAGCATTTAGTCGCGCCGGGAAAAATTCTCAGGCGCATCATTGAGAGTGATAAAATTCCTTCAATGATTTTCTGGGGGCCTCCCGGCGTGGGCAAGACTACACTCGCAAGCATCATAGCACGCAAAACTCAAGCGTCTTTTATAAATTTTTCAGCCGTTACAAGCGGAATAAAAGAAATCCGCGAAATAATGAAGCAGGCCGAAGCTAATAAAAATTACGGCGAGCGCACAATAGTTTTTGTTGATGAAATTCACAGATTTAACAAGGCCCAGCAGGACGCTTTCCTGCCTTTTGTCGAGAAAGGCAGCATAATTTTAATCGGAGCCACGACCGAAAATCCGTCGTTTGAAATTAACGGAGCTCTGTTGTCGCGCTGTAAAGTTTTTGTGCTTAAATCACTGGAGCCTGACGACGTTGTTAAATTATTGAAGCGCGCATTAAAAATTCTCGGCGAAAATTTTTTTGCTGATGATGAAATTTTGCGGGCCATCGCGGTCTTTTCAAACGGAGACGCACGCGCCGCGTTATCTTTGCTCGAAATGACTGCGGTAAACAGTGAAGAAGACGAACACGGAAAAATAATAATCACTCCTGAAATTTTAGAGCAGTGTACTTCAAAGAAATCTCTTTTATATGACAAGAACGGAGAAGAACATTACAACTTAATCTCAGCTCTTCATAAGTCCATGAGAAATTCAGACCCGGACGCGGCGGTTTATTGGCTCGCAAGAATGCTGGAGGCCGGCGAAGATCCTTTATACATTGCGCGGAGAGTTGTCCGCTTTGCCAGCGAAGATGTCGGACTTGCCGAACCTAACGCGCTTTCAATGGCCGTTGCGGCTTATCAGGCGTGCCACTTTATCGGAATGCCGGAATGTTCCGTTCATTTAACACAGGCCGTTGTTCACATGTCGATAGCTCCGAAATCAAATTCGCTCGATGTCGCGTATAATGCGGCGCGTAAGGACGCTCTTGAGAGCATTGCTGAGCCTGTGCCGCTTCATATTCGCAACGCTCCCACAAAATTAATGAGGGAACTTGAATACGGCAAGGGCTATAAATTTGCGCACGACTTTGAAAATAGAATCACGGATATGCAGTGCCTACCGGACTCGCTGAAAGACCGAGAGTATTACAGGCCGACGGAGCAGGGCACCGAGATAACATATAAGAAACGGCTTGAGCAGATTAAAAAGTTTAAGGCTTCGCTATGATGTAAAAGCTACACGCTCTGTCTCAACCGTTATTTTTCTTGTAATATTTATCGTGTCCATGTACTGCAGAAGGGGCTTGGCGCTTTTACGGCTGTTTTGAAAAATATCGCGGACCTGACTAATTGACAAAACTTTATTATTTTCAAAATGCTTTAATATTTTTTCTTTTGCCTCGTCAATATATTTTTGCAGCGTGAATAAATCATTATTTAACCTGACGACAACTTTCTCATCGATTAGACGCTGTAATACGTCCAAAAATTTTTCGTTCGGAAAATCGGAGGCCGGTATTTCCGCGCTGGTCAAAAAATTAAATCCGGCACTCTCAAGCGAGCTGATAATTATATTTTCTATTTTGCGGTAAAGTTCATCTTTCTTTATTGAAAAGTCAGGGAGGCACAAAAATTCCCCGTCTATTTTATAAATTCCGAGACTTGCGGCCATTTCGATATATTTCTGAAATATTTGCGGCTTTGATTTTCCCAGATACATTTTATAAAAATGCGCCGTCGGAAGTCCTTTTCTGTAGGGATATTTTTCGTGATAATTTTTTAAGTCATCGAGAATTTTTTTTCGTATAAGTCTCTCGTTATCACGATACCAATAAAAACGGTCTTTATTCGTCGTGAAAACATAAACGCTCTCATTTTTTTCGAGTTCGTCAAGATAAGGGAGCAAATAATCTTTACTGTTTGAAGTGATTTTTGCCAGCTCTGAAAGAGACAGCATAGCATCGGCGGAATTTTTTATATGAAGTTCACAGACATCTGTCAGAGAACCTGATTCTTTTCGACGAAGTTCTGTTAAAGTTTTTTCATCAAATCTTTTTTTGCGCGACGCATTAGGCTCTAGGATTACGCCTCCGCCGATCGTCTCTAAAGGAGAATAGAAGCGCACGACAAAGCGGTCTCCTTTTTTCGCGGCTATGGATTTTTCGAGAACAAGCTGAGCAAGAGAAGTCTCGCCGGGTTTTAATTCGTCTTTCTCCAAAAGAACAGCCCTGCAAAGTATTTCATTAGTCCCTATAAACATATGCAGCCTTGCACGATTTTGTAAAGTCCGGCTTGAATTTTTTAACAGCGTCAGGCTCACATCGACCAGTTGGGTATTTTTCATGCTGTCGGGCAGCGCAAGCACGCAGCCGCGATAGAGCGACTCTTTTTTTATGCTGCTTATATTTACTGCGACCCTTTGCCCGGCTGCCGCGCTTTTTCTTTTTTCTCCGTGAACTTCAATTCCCCTGACGGTGCATTTTTCTTCAAGCGGATAAACTTCGAGCTCTTCATCTTGATTAAGAGTGCCTGATAAAAGAGTCCCGGTTACCACAGTTCCGAAGCCCTTAACAGAAAAAACGCGGTCAATGGGCAGTCTTGGAATTGAATTAGAATCGCGCTCATTAACTTTATTATTTGCGAGCTCTGAAATTTTATTTTTCAAATCTTCGATGCCGTAACCCGTCAAAGCAGAGACACGTACCAAAGGCGCATCTTTAATAAAAGTGTCGCGGAGTTTTTCGCGGATTTCCTGCTCCATAAGTTTCAGCCACTCTTCGTCCGCAGCGTCGCATTTATTCAAAACGATTATGCAATTCTGAACGCCCAAGAGCGATAAAATATCAATATGCTCTATTGTCTGAGGCATTATGCCCTCGTCGGCAGCTATTACTAATAAAACAAGATCCATTCCGACGACTCCAGCAGCCATATTATTTATAAATTTTTCGTGGCCCGGCACGTCTATAATTCCGGCTCTCGAACCGTCTTTCAGGTCAAACCACGTGAAGCCCAAGTCTATAGTAATTCCGCGTTCCTGTTCTTCTTTGAGACGGTCAGTGTTGCGCCCGGTCAAAGCGCGTATCAGTGCCGTCTTGCCGTGATCGATATGTCCTGCTGTGCCGATAATAATATTTTTCATGATAAATTGCGCGCTTCCTTAGCCTTATTCATTTTTATTTTGAGTATCGCCAGAGCTTTTTTGCAGTCATCATTTGATAAATTATTTTCTCCGATTATGCAGGGCTCCACGCTGCCTTTGCTTTTGCAGACATCAATAATATTGTCGTTCATATAGTCATTAGTTACAACGAACTGCCCGTTTTTGCCGATGACAGTCAAGCCTGCTACAGCGATGCCGCGCCGGCCTAACTGTTCGCAGGCGTTAGCAAAATCTACGTGATTATTGCCGGAGCCCTCACAAAAAATTACAGCACCATCTGCTCTCATTCCCTGCGCCCATATCGCTGCCCGTGTGCTTGTTAAAATCTTCTCTGAATATTTATCCGATGACCCAAATAAAATTATTCCAAGCAGATCAATATCTTCATCAGATGAAAATAAATCTAAGAGGGGGTCGCGGAAGTGGTGCAGGGAAGTTTCTTTAGCAGATGGTCCGACTCCCATAGTTTTAATTTCCCCGTTCCGCGTCAGATTTCCGCATTTTCAATTTCAGCATTGCAAGAGCTTTCCGGCAGTCTTTGACATTCATATTATTTTCGCCAAGAACGTTTGACTCTATTCCGTCTTTATTTTTGCAAATATCGACGATAGCGTCTAAATATGCGTTAGTTACAACGAATTTTCCGTTCTTGCCGTGAAAAGCCAGACCCGCCGCAGGTATACCGCGCTTGCCTAATTGTTCGCACGTATTCGCGTAATCAACGTGGCTGTTGCCCCAGCCGTCAGCAGAAATAATAGCACCGTCCGCTCTCATTCCCTGCGCCCATATTGCTGCCCTAGTGCCTACGAGCAATTTATCAGCGTTTCCGTCGGGAGAGCCTACAAGAATAATTCCGAGCAGGTCGATATCTTCATCAGCAGACACAACGTCAAGAAGCGGATCTCTGAAATGGTGCATAGATGTTTCTTTTGTTGAAGGTCCAATTCCCATGTTATTTATCTCCTTATTGCATACTGTGCAAAATTCCGTCCCGATATTCGTTGGGGGTTACAAGTATCGGCATATTTCCCATGTCGATAATGGAGCGTCCGCCCTCAACGCCCGAAGGCTCATGAGGAAATAGCTGCATGTCATACATTGCGCCCTGCCCTGCCACCTCGCGGATAATTACAACGCGCTTTTTTCCGGGCCTTGAAATATTATGAAATTCGTTTCGCGCCGAACATAATTTGCCGTCAAAATTTTTCATCTGTTCGCGGTAAACCTGTAAAAAACGATCGCAAAGCAAATGAGCCTGATAAGGGCCTTTTCTTTCCTGACCCATTCCGGCTTTCAAAGTTACGTCAAAAGAAATAATAACGTCCGTTGAATGCGGTGTGCCGGGATTATCGAAAATAATTTTTTCTTTCAAGTTGCCTTCAGACGAGCCGAACTCATGACATTGTTTGCCTTCGGTGTCAACGGCCGTAATCATTGCGCAGACTCCCGTGAGCGTGTGAGTTATCCCCTCGCCGACAACTCCGAGTGCCTTTGTAGAAATCGGAATAATATCTAAAATAGTATTCGTCCATTGGTCGTGCTCGTCAGGCTGAATTAAACGAATGTCAACGGCTTCTATTGTGTCCATGCTTGAAACTAAATCCGGCAGCATGGATTTAGAAATTATCATTTCTCCCTGCGGAGTAACTTTCATTTCATCGCCCCAGCTGACGGATTTAATATCAAAGGCTCGTATTACTAATCTGCCTAAATCTATATCTGCCATAATTTTTTCCTAATTTTCAGGATTTTCCTGCTCGACATTATCCACAACGTTCAAATCTTGATCGACTTTTTTGGACACCCGGAGAGTTCTATAAAGCGGATGGCCGACAGCGCGCATTGCGTGGTCAGTAATGTGAAGAACTTTAAGACCCATTTTAGGCCCCGAAGCCATGACCGTGTTAGAACAGTCTGAGCAGTTCCCGATTAAAATATATTTGCAGCCGTCTTTCTTAAACTGCAAATTATTAGAGACTTGGCCGGGACAATTTCCGGGACGCTCGCATTTCCGGGTTCCGTTTTTCTGTTCTTCTGCCTGATGACAATAACAGACCGAAGCGACATTGCCGTTATATTTCGCCGCTAAATCTTTCATGCGCTCTAAATTTGCACCGCAGGCACAGACTAACAAGCCTAATTTTTCGTTATGCAGATCCAAGAAAGGCCGCGTTACTAAAATTGCGCCGGTCGTTTTCGTGATGGGCTCGTCTATTTTGCAGGCACGGCCCGTGAAGGCTCCGCCCATGATAATTTCACCGTAACCGCAGGTCCCTTCGTCAATGCCGCCGGCTTTTTCAATCAGACTGCCGACCGAAGTTCCCACCGGGACATCTTCAAAGACGTGAGCTTCATTGCCGCCGTTTAACTGTCCGCGAACTGTAATATCCTTCAGGAAGCTCGGCTTTCTCTGCTCAATAGCTTCTGCAATTCTTAAACATGTCTCGCTGTTTATAACGACTGCTTTTGCTACCATAGGAAGCTCGCTGGGCTTTAACTCAATTCCTAAACACTCGCGGACGACAGCGCGTTCTTCTCCCATCGGATAAATATCAGGCAGCAGGAAACGCGATATAGCAGGCTCGTTAGCGATTAACTTGTCAATATTTTCGACGGCTTTGCGGTTCTTCTTTTTTATGGCGAAGATAATTTTATCCGCGCCGGAAATTTCCATGACGTATTTCGCGCCTCTGATTATAGGCTCCGGGTTTTCCTCAAGCCTTTGAATATTATGCCTAAGTCCCGGCTCGCATTCCGAAGCGTTCACGAGAACATAGCCGCTGCCGTTAAATTTTGCGTCGATTTTTATTCCTGTAGGGAAACCGGCTCCGCCCATGCCGACAATGCCGGCATACTTCACCATATCTAATTTAGAACCCTCAGGAATTTTTATATAATCTTCCGATTGTTTTTCAGACGGAGTGATGACTATTCTATCCTCAAGAACTTCTTTAACTGTTCCGTCGGCACTTGAAAATATATTAGCTCCAAGTCCGTCAGGTACAGCGATCAAAGTTCCGCGCTTCACAGTATCTCCAGCCTTGACGACTGACTTACACGGCTTGCCCACGTGCTGCCTTAATAAAATTTGCAGGTCTTCCATAATTAAAATTACCCTTTCGACAAAAAAGTTATTATAAAAATCAGGGGCAGACACAGTCCGCCCCCTTACATAAGATTTTTTAAGATCACTTATATCTTCGCAATATATTCGTACGGCAGCGGCACTATCTTTCCAGGTGTCTGAATGCCCACAAGATTTTCTAACGCTGCTGTAAGTATCTGCGTCTGCTGTTCAACATTATGCGGTGCTCCCATATTTGCTCCCATAGGAACAAGCGGCGCGACTGCGCGTGGAGTTCCCGTCTGTCTTACAACAGGAGGAAGAGCTGCTACTATGATAGTCGGTATACCGGCTTTCTCGATTGCTCTCTGCACCAAAACTGCAGAGCGGTGGCAAGTTCCTCACCCAGCCGACATAACAACGCCGTCAACTCCCTCGCTCTTGAGAAATTCGCCGATCTCCGGCCCAGTCTCATTCGTAAATTTTTCAACATCACCGCCGCCGCCCATAAAGCCGACGTGCGTAGGCGCACAGCCTTTTATAAAACCTTTTTTCGCAAGCTCATGAAGCCTATCTATAGCGAACATGCAGTTAATATCTTTGTTCACATCGCTGTTATCATATCCGCCGTGCGATACCATTAAATCACTTGAAGGTGTTTTATCAGGAACTTTTCTCCACGTAAAATCGCCCGCAAGATTGAAACGCTTATCGCTCTTACAATGTACGCCGGCCGCTGTCGCAAGGGCAATTACCATATCCTTCAACGGCTTTGTAACCGGAGTAAAAACTGACGGCGGAGTAATCGGAACAAAAATCTCGGACTGCAAACCTTTAACAATGGTCATAATTATTCAAGTCCTCCATTCCTTTTTTACTCGTTATTTCTCTGGCGGAAGCTGTTCCGGGAAACTCATACGAAATCCAAACACTTGACCCGGTTCAGGCTCTGAATCACAGAGAAACATTCTTTTGGGTGCCTTAAAAAATCCAAGTCGGCCCCGTAAATCAACGCTTATGCTGCAATCATCTACGGCAGTAACGATACCTTCAATATAAATAAGTTTATCGCCGTAGCGCAGATTTTCAGCACTCATAATTTTTTATTTTAGTCGTATTTTTCCTGACGCTTCTTGCTCATCGGGAGCGACTGCTCATTCTCTACAAGCTCTATTGCAGTATTAAGCGTCTTTTCAACTAATTCGACGTTGTTAGATTTTACGTTCGGGTTCCATTTGCGCTCGGCTTCCTTGATTGGTTCGCCGGCCATAGCAGCTTTAAGCATTGCCATTCCTCTCACTGCTTCTTCCTTGCAGAGAGTATTGCAGCCTAAAACTTCGTTCTCAATGCCTGACTTTGATTTATTGTTGTCGATCATGTACTTCATGTATTTATTTCCGACAACTAAAGCTCCCTGCTGGGCGCAGAACGAAAATCCTACAACGGGAATACCCCTCATGCCGATCTGCTCAATATGGCTTGCAAAATCGATATGGTTATTTCCGAAGCCTTCAGTAGTTACGCAGGCTCCGTCAACGTCAAGCATCTCAACAGTATGACCAAGACGGCGCGACACATAGAATTTTTCTGCGTTAATCTGCGGAGACCCTACAAGAATTACGCCGCATAAATCAACGTCGGGATCGTGGAGGGCTTCAAGAACAAGAGGCTCTCTCCAATAATGCCGCGACATTTCTTTTGAAGCCGGCCCAATGCAGGTTAAAGCATGAATACAGCCGTCTAAAAGTTCTAACGCTGAT
The DNA here is from genome assembly GCA_017443985.1 of Synergistaceae bacterium. Classification (GTDB taxonomy): domain Bacteria; phylum Synergistota; class Synergistia; order Synergistales; family Aminobacteriaceae; genus JAFUXM01. The sequence continues at coordinate 1,628 of JAFSXR010000074.1, read as the reverse complement.
ACAGAGATCGGAACGTTCCCTAAGTCAACATTTGCTTTTGCTCCGAGTATTCCGACGGGCTCTTCAGGAAGTATAAAGTTATCGTGCATTGCTCCCTGTCCCATGATCTCTTTTACGATTACGACTTTGGGTTTGCCGGGACGGCGGATATTTTTCAAAACTTCCGTTGTTGCGGAGCTGTCGTCGATTTCTTTTAAGACCGTGCGGATTTCCTGAGTAATAACGTCAAAAGCTGTGTGAGCAGCCATCGGTCCGCGACGTTCCATGTTGGTTTTTTCCTGAATTACGATATTGCCCTTGATAAAAATTTCGCCTTTGTCAGGACAGCCGGGGCGGTTCCACTGGATATTCTCATCTAAAAATCCTTCAGAAGAACCGAACTCGCCGATCTGGACTCCGCGCTCGTCAACGCCCGTCAACATCATGACTACACCGTCAAGAACTCTGGTAACGCCCTCGCCAATAAGCGATTCGCCCTCTTTGGTTGCGATAGGCTGAACGTCCATTATAGTTTCTGAATAGGTGTGATACTTGTCAGGCGTGATAATTTCTAAGTGAAAGTCTTTGACTAGTTCCTGATTGGCTATTACTTCCGCCTCGATACCCTCGCGTATCGTGAGTACTGTACCCTCGATAGCAGTTTTCGGACCGCGCTTTACTTCCGTTATTTTGAAGTGCTTGCGCGTAAGTTCTCCTGCTGTTACTTCTTTCTCTTCGGCTTTTGCTTCCTTTGCTGAAGGCGCACTGACCGCTTCAGACTCTGCCGCAGAGACCGGAACAACAGCCGCTCCGCCTGCCGCTGATATTGCACCAAGCGGAATTTCCAAATCAATATCTTTACCCTCGCCGATATGCAGACGGAAAACACCTCCGAAAGATTGAACGGGCTGTGCTGCCGGTGCTGCTGCAACCTCATTAACAGGAGCTTCTGCCTCTTTAGGTGTCTCCTTTGCCGGAGCTGTAGCCTCATCGCTGTCATATTTATCAACGATGTCCGGCGTAACCGGTGTCAAAGAGTCTACAGTTTTCGTTAATGTGCTTCCATTGAGTACCTGCTTGAGCTTCAATGCTCCGTCAAGATTAAGCAGGCCGGAATCTACTAAATCCGGGAAAATTTCAGGGTCTTCAAAATTCTTAGACGTTAATTTTGTCCCTGCCTCCGCTCTGCAACAAAGCACAGCCGGCGATTCTTTATGCTGCTCGACATATTCAGCTGTTAAAGACATTTTTTCCTCCTTTCCGGAATAATACCTTAATAAAATAAAATAAAAATATATAAAATAACTTGTTTTTTGAGATATTGCCTTTTATAATACTTTTCATAATACATGTAAATTTCGAGTTTAACATTTCAGCTTTGCCAAAACCGCAAATATAGTATATTATTCCAGCAAATTAACTATACTGAAATAAAAACGTCCGTTTAATTTTTATTTCCTGTTAAAAATTTTTCGCCGAAAATTTCAATTTTGTTCTTGCAAAATTAAAAAATTTAATTAAAATTTTCGTTTACGATGTTTTTATTTACGGCGTTAAAAATTTTTTTATCTTAGTTTTAATAGGAGGGTAAAGTTTTCATAAAATGCGCTTGACAAAAAAGAAATTTCGTGCAAAATTTTCACAGCACA
>JAFSXR010000073.1 GCA_017443985.1 Synergistaceae bacterium | reverse complement strand
TTTGCGATATTAACGTGTCGGATTTTTCCTGCGAAGTCATAAATTTCAGAGAAAAGTTTTTTATGAATTTCAGCGAGCGTCTTAAAAGTTCCGGGAGTTAGCGCGTCAAGTTCTCCGCTCTCAAAAAGTTCAAGAGCTTTTAATTTGCTTATCTGCTCTTCTTCGTTGTAATTCATTCCTAACTCTTCATTCTAAAAACATAGCGTCGCCGAACGAAAAGAACCGCCAATTATTTTTCGCGCAGTCCTCGTAAATTTCAAGAAGCCGCGATAAAATTTCTTCTTCATGTCCGAAATATCCTGCTTTATTCGCCGCAAAAGAAGCCACGAGCATTATTAAAGAGCTTTCAGGCAAATGAAAATTAGTGATTAAAGCGTCAACTGTTTTGAATTTATAGCCCGGATAAATATATAAGCCCGTCTCAATAATTCCTGATTTTATTTTTCCGTTATCGTCTGAAAAAGTTTCGAGAGTTCTTGCGGCTGTCGTTCCTGATGCAATTACGCGGCCTCCGTTATTTTTGCACTCGTTAATTAATTTAGCGGTCTGCTCCGAAATTTCGCAGTGTTCCGTGTGTATTTTATGCTCGCGTATATCCTGAACCATGACGGGCCTGAAAGTTCCAAGCCCTACATGCAAAGTAACATAAGAAATTTTTACGCCGATTTCTTTAATTTTTTCTAAAAGTTCCGGCGTAAAGTGCAGGCTTGCAGTCGGAGCGGCCACTGAACCGTCATGACGGGCAAAAACAGTTTGATAGGCCGAGCGCATGTTGTTATTATTTTTTATGTACGGAGGCAGCGGCACTTGGCCTGACTTCTCTAAAAATTTCATGAAGTCCTCACGGGAATTGAAATCAAATTTAATTTCCCTGATGCCTTCATTTTTTTCTGAAATAACATGCAAAAAATTTTCGTTGACTTTAATTTTTGCTCCTGCATGAATTTTTTTCGCAGGTTTTACCAGAGCTTCCCACGTCAAAAAATCAGCCGTTAAATTTTTCAACAAAAAAATTTCACACTGACCGCCCGTCTCTCTTGTGCCTTTTAATCTCGCCGGGATAACTTTAGTGTCATTTAATATCAATAAATCATTCGGGCAAAAAAATTTTGTGATGTCCCGAAAAATGTTGTCGCGCAAAATTTTATTTTCTTTCACGTTCCAGACTAAGAGCCGCGAAGAATCACGGGGGCTTGCAGGAAACTGAGCTATATTTTCCGGCGGAAGGTCATAAGAATACGAGCTTAATTTATATAAATCGCTGTGAGAGATGATTTTTTTCACTTGAATTTTTTAATAACCGTTCCGGGATAATAATGAGTCAAAATTCTTTCAGCCGTCCAGCCCTGTTCGGCCATTGCCATAGCTCCCCATTGACACATGCCAACGCCGTGCCCCCAGCCGCGCCCGTAAAAAATAAATTCGTTGTCTTTTTTCTCGATTGAGTAGCCGTATTTATTTAATGCAGGCTTTGAAGTTGAAGTCTGCGAAGGGATTTTAATTTGCTGACGTGAGCTTCTTTCAAGTCCTGTCTTGTAGTAATTTTTTTTCTTTTCAGGATTTGTGAGCATGTCAATTAATTCTGTCGTTGTGAAAACTCCGTCCGCCGTCATTTTGGCGATGCCCTGACTTTCTTCAAAGGTCATATTTTGCGCAGAAGTTTGTTTTTTGCTGCCCGTTCCTACAAGTCCGCCGGCAGTTGAATTATTTTTAGCTGCGTTAAAAGTTCCGCCCGACGGCGTGAACATTGTGCTTTTTAACGTTCTGGGGTCTAAATTTAATCTGAACTGGCTGGCCTTCATCGACTTAGTTCCGTTTGAGCCGATGAACGTCATATTAATTGCGCGTCCTCCCTCGTCAACATCAGAGACTTGAATTTCTTTAACTGTTCCGATGTCGGAGCCTGTAACTTTTTTTACGACGCTTCGTATTTTCTCGGACGAAAATCTAGCGTTCCAGACCGACACGGGCGATTTATAATCCACGACTTCAGGAACGCCCGTTAAATACGGAATGTCACGCCCCCAAACGTCTTTAATATTCGCAGTGTGTCCGCCGCTGTCAGAATGAAAATAGGTCTGTGCTAGTTCAGCTCCGTAAGTCAAAACTAAACTCGCCGTGCTCATGACAGCCTGATTAGTTTTTGACGTCTCAACTCCTGCGCCCTTGTAAACCTGATCCGAGTCAGTGTCAACAACATCATAACCTTTTTCGGCCCTGTTGAAACTTTGACGCAAAACATAAGTTCTTGCCGTTATAGCCTGCGCTCTTAATGCTTCAGAGTGCCAAGACGCTCCGACTTCGGCAGGAAGAACACCGCATAAATAATTTTCAAGCCCGACTACGTTTAATAAACCTCCGCGCTGTGTGATTAAGAATGAGCCGCGATAAGTTTTGCCAGCGAATTTTAACAGGCCCGGCCCGGAAATTCTCAAAGGCATTAAAAACGAATGACCCATAATATTTGCGCTGTTGCCATTAACTGAAATATTTGCACTGTCGCCCAAGTTAGCGAGCCTTCCTTCAGCGTCGCTCATCGTCAAATTTCCGCTCGTAATTCCGATTGAATAACTGCCTGAACCTGATAATCTTACGTAAACATCACGCGCTTCAATTTTATTTTCGTTAATAAAAAAACATAAAAAGAAAATAAAAAAAATTAAAGGCGTTTTCAAATTTTGTGAAATTTTAATCATCTCCCGTCATAAAAATTTTTTATTCTGGTCTTAACATTTTCTTGCAAATTTCTGTAGAAAAATAAATAATCGTAAACATGATACGCGCCCAAAGGCAGGTTCGACACTACGGGCGGATAGTCCGCGCTTATGAGGCCGGGAACTTTCAAAACTCCGCGCTCCGTGTCGATATAACAGCCGCAGAAATTTTTAATCTCGCTCTTAATTTCTCCGCTGTAGTCCGTGAAACACGCGCCTAAATTCAAATTTTTTTCGGCAGGCGTTCCGTCAGTCTTCCAGTTTAAGGGATTTATTGAAAATGCTTGCATATCGCCGGGATTGATTGGGCTTAAAGTAAGTTCAGGGGCTTCACAGTCAAAAGCAACTACAACTCCGACATCATTTTCAGATTGAGCGGGTTTAATGTGCGGATTTTTTTTGACAAATTCTTTTTCAAGAGGCCAGCCAATTCCATAAACAGCAACGAGACGCGAATTTAATTCTTTATCTTTGAAAAAGTCTTCGAGAATTTTATAACACATTTCCGCACCCTGCGAAAATCCCGCTAAAATAATCGGCCTGTTTTTATTTTCATGTTCAAGATAATAAGAAAACGCCTCCTTAATATCATCGTAAGCAATATCAAGATAAGGCGTTCTTAAATCTTCTGAAAGTAAATACGCTTTAACGGCCATTTGCCTGTAATATGGCGCGTACATTCGTGTACTTTCTTCATAAATTCCGCGCTCCATGTTCAATGCTCCTAAAAAATTCTGCTTCGTATAATCATCTGAAAGCGACATATTATATTCATCTTTCAAATCAACAAGCGGACATATTAAAAATAAATCTGCCGAGCCTGTTCCTTCAGCAAAATATGCCCAATTTTCAGGCTTTGAATAAATATTAGAGCTGAAAGCTGTTGAGGAAATTAATAATAATAAAAGAATTGAAAATAAAAAAATTTTTTTCTTAAAATTAAAAATCAATTAAAACTTGCCTCCCTAAATATGAATACGCATTGACTGTCGCTTTACGGCCTCGCGGTGTGCGTTCCAGCAGACCTTTTTGAATTAAATAAGGCTCGTAAATATCTTCAATAGTCTGAGCGTCCTCATTAAGTGCCGCCGCCAATGTGCTTAGGCCGACCGGGCCGCCGTTAAATAAATCTATAATAGCACGCAAGATCTTTCTATCACCCTCGTCAAGCCCGGAAGCATCAACTTCTAACATGTCCATAGCATGTATGGCTGTTTCTGCATTAACTTCGCTGTCAACTCCGTTTTGAACAGCCGCAACATCACGGACACGCCGCAATAGTCTCAGAGCTACTCGCGGTGTTCCTCGTGAACGTTTTGCAATTTCTATCGTTGCTTCTTTATTTATGTTTACGTTCAAAACGCCCGCAGCCCTCAATAAAATTTTTGAAAGTTCTTCGTCAGTGTAAAGTGCTAACTGCTCAACAATGCCGAAACGCGCTCTCAAAGGTGAGGTCAAAAGTCCAAGCCTTGTCGTGGCTCCGCATAAGGTAAATTTAGGAAGATTCAGTGCGATTGTACGGGCTAGAGGCCCTTTGCCAACAACTATATGAAGCGTAAAATCCTCCATAGCAGGATACAAAATTTCTTCAACTTGAGGCGGCATGCGGTGAATTTCGTCAATAAATAAAACGTCGTTGCGCTCAATGTTCGATACTATTGCGGCCAAGTCTCCTGCGCGTTCAAGAGCCGGGCCTGTCGTTGTGCGAAGCTGTCCGCCCATTTCCTGAGCTATTATTCCTGCGAGCGTAGTTTTTCCCAAGCCCGGAGGTCCGTATAATAAAACATGGTCTAAAGGTTCGCCGCGTCCTTTTGCCGCTGAAATATAAATTTTTAATTTCTCTTTAAGTTTTTCCTGCCCCGTGAACTCGTCAAGATATTTCGGCCTGACGCTTATATCATCAGGCGAGCGCGGAGCATCAAAAATTCTTACGGGGGAGCTGATAATTTCTTCTTCGTTACTATTCATTTAACCTCCTGCCTCCTAACTCCTAATTCCTACCTATTTGTGCAGCTCCCTCAATGACATTCTCAATAAATCTTCCTCGCTTAATTTATTAAAATCCTCGCCGTGTGCCGCACGCAATAAATTAATAACTCCGCCGGCATCTGAACGAGTGAAGCCAAGCGATAACAGCGCGTCAATGACGCTTTCGACATGGCCCGATGAAGATTTAGAAATTACGTCAGATTTTTGGCTCATAACCTTTAAGCCAGCAATATTTTTTAACTCGAAGCATAACCGCTCGGCAGTTTTCTTGCCAATTCCCGGAACGCGCATGAAGGCGTTTACATCGGCAGAAGAAATCGCGTTCACTACGTCATCAATAGAAAGCTCGGATAAAATCGCAATGGCTGTACGCCCTCCGACACCTTTAACGCTGGTTAATCTCAAAAAAAATTCGCGCTCTCTCTCCGAAGCAAAGCCGTAAATGACGGCTCCCGCCTCAGATATTTGAAGGTTTGTTGTAATTGTCATTTCTTTGCCCTGTTCGCAGGAATTTAGGACGGAACGCGAGCATAAAATCTCGAAGCCTATTCCGTTTACGTCAAGAATAATAATATTTTCGAGAATGTCTAAAACTTTTCCGCTTAATGAACGAATCATGACGGGATCTTGAATGCGAGGCCCGTTACAGCTGCAGCGAGTGCGTCGGCTGTGTCGTCTGGCTTGGGAATTTCCTCAAGAGCCAAAAATTTCTGCACCATTCCCTGAATTTGAGACTTAACAGCGCTCCCGGTGCCGCATAAGGCTAATTTAATTTGGTTGGGCTTTGGCTCAACGACAGGCAAATTATTTTGAGCGACAAGCAACATCACAACACCGCGAGCCTGATAAACAAATTCGGCTGTTGTTGTGTTGCGCCCGAAAAACAAACGCTCTATTGAAACTAAATCCGGCTTGCAAATTTTTATCTGCGTCTGCATTTCGTCATATATTCTTAACAAGCGTTCAGTAAAACTCATTTTCGGAGATGTCTCTATGCAGCCGTAATTCAAAGCCCTTAGCTTAAATCCCGACTGCGCGACAGCTCCATAGCCGACTCTCGCAAGGCCGGGATCTATTCCTAAGCATACAGTATCCATATTATATTGAACCCCTCCGTCAGCTAACGCTGACACCTCCCCTTCACAGGAGAGGCAAGTTTTACGCTATTCTCGCGCCCCCTGATAAGGGGGAGAGGGCCTGACGCGTCAGGCGAGGGGGTTATGATCATTCGTCTTCAATCTGTGAAGCAACTTCATCAGGAATTTCAAAATTCGAGTAAACGTTCTGAACATCGTCGTGTTCTTCGAGAGCATCAACGAGCCTCAAAACTTTTCGCGCTGCTTCGGGGTCTGAAACTTCGACGGGAGTTTTTGCTATCATTGAAACTTCCGCGTTATCAACGACGTATTTATTATCTTCGAGTGCTTTTTGAAGAGTATCGAGGTCGGCAGGTTCGCAGTAAAGGGTGAAGCCCTCGTCATTCGCTTCCATGTCCGACATTCCTGAATCAAGGCCAAGCGTCATTAAATCATCTTCGTTAAGTCCCTCGCCTTTGACTTCGATAACGCCCTTGCGGTCAAACATCCAAGCAACGCTCCCGGACTCGCCCATCTGTCCGCCGTTGCGCGATAACAAAGCGCGGATTTCCGGTGTCGTTCTGTTTCTGTTATCCGTCATGACGTTTACGAGCACGGCAATTCCTGACGGCCCGTAGGCTTCGTATGTAAGTTCATCGTATGAAATATCGCCGAGCTCTCCCGTTCCGCGTTTGATTGCACGTGTAATGTTATCGTTCGGAACACTGACGGCTTTTGCGCGTTCAATAGCAGTTTTGAGGCGCATATTCATTGCCGGGTCTCCGCCGCCCTCTTTAGCTGCGATGATAATTGCGCGTACTAACTTCTGAAAAAGATTTCCTCTCTTTGCGTCCTGAGCCGCCTTGCGGTGTTTAATATTTGCCCATTTTGAATGTCCTGACATGGTTTATATATCACTCCTATTAAAAATTAAATTAAAATTTGAAAATTGGAATTGGTTTGCGCTTATGTTCGCTTCGTCTGCGCATAACGTCAATACGCTCTCGTGCCTTTTCATCGTCAATTTTTCCCGTTGCTAAATATTCATCGAGAACATCATAGCTGAAACCCATATCGCCCTCGTCCGTCTGTCCTTCATAAAGCCCTGCGCTCGGAGCCTTATTAATAATTTTTTCCGGGACGTTCAGAATTTTTGCGGCCTCTCTGATTTCGCGCTTCAGAAAATTCGCAAGCGGCATTAAATCTACTCCGCTGTCGCCATATTTTGTGAAGTAGCCCGTTTCATATTCTGATTTATTGCTTGTTCCGCAAACGAGAAAATTTTTTGACTGAGCAGCGGCGTATAAAGTTACCATTCGCAGACGCGCTTTCAAGTTAGATTTCACGAGGGAATTAAATTCGCCGCCTATAGCGTCAAGTTCTAAATCAAACACCCCCGAAAGGTCAACGCGCATGAAATTTATGTCGAGTGCCTTTATTAAAAGCCTAGCGTCCGCCTCGTCCTCGTCAATGCTGTGGCAGGGCATGATTATTCCGAGAACTTTATCGCGTCCGAGTGCCTCGCGTCCGATTGCCGCAAGCACAGAGCTGTCAATTCCTCCCGACAGGCCAAGAACTATACCGGAAGCGTGAGCATTCTCAACTTCATTACAGAGCCATTGTTCGCACCGGTTAATAATATTTCGCAAGTTTGAAAAATTCCCCTCATTAAAAAATATCTCGTATTATACACTTGTTTTCACGAGAAATTAGGGACTCAAAAATTTTTTTTGCGAAGGGCTTAATCTTTCTCAAAACATGATAAAATAACAACGTTCTAAAATTTCACACGCTCGTGTTGAGTTAAAGGTGCCGTGTAAATTTTAATTTTAACGGTTTGAAAACGGGCGGAGGATTGAGGATTTTTAATAAATAACCTTTAGGAGGTAGAATTTTTTTATGGCAGTAGCAAGTATGAAGCAGTTGCTGGAATGCGGAGTCCACTTCGGACATCAGACACGCCGCTGGAATCCCAAGATGAAACCCTATATTTTCACGGAGCGCAATGGCGTTTATATTATTGACCTTCAGAAAACAGTCAGAGGTCTCGATCGCGCTTATGATTTTATTCGCGAGACAGCGGCGGCCGGCGGTCATGTTCTTTTTGTAGGGACAAAGCGTCAGGCTCAGGAGACAATCCGCGACGAAGCAACAAGGTGCGGCCAATATTATATTAATCAACGCTGGCTCGGCGGACTTATGACGAACTTCCCGACAATCCGCAGACGCATTTCAAGAATGTTGGAGCTTCGCAGATATGACGAAGAGGGCAAGTGGGAAGACTACACGAAAAAAGAAGCCGCTATGATTAAAAAAGAGCAGTTGAAGCTCGAAAAATATCTCGGCGGAATTGCAAACATGACAGCAGTACCCGACGCAATATTTTTAATTGATCCGCGCCGTGAGGAAAACGCAATCGCAGAAGCACGCAAACTTCATATCCCCGTTGTCTCGATTGTTGACACAAACTGCGACCCAGAATTAATTGATTACCCGATACCTGGCAACGATGACGCTATCAGAGCTATTAAATTAATTACAGGCTTGATGGCCAATGCCGTAATCGAGGGCAGACAGGGCGAAGATGCCGTCATTATTCCGGTGCAGGAGCTCAGCGGCCCTGATGCAGTCAGCGCAGACGAGTTAATCGCAACAAAAGAGCGTCTCTATGAGAGCTACGAGGGCAACATCGATGACGAAAACATGGAGGATAAATAATTATGGCCGAGATTACAGCCGCAAAAGTTAAAGAGTTACGTGAGCGCACGGGCTCCGGCATGATGGACTGCAAAAAAGCACTTGCCGAGACCAACGGCGACATGGAAAAAGCGATTGATTATCTTCGTGAAAAAGGTTTAGCGAAAGCCGCGAAGAAAGCTGAACGCACAGCAAGCGACGGAAGAATTTTCCATATCGTCAGCGAGGACGGAAAGCGCGGTGTTATGATCGAGCTTAACAGTGAGACGGATTTTGTTGCAAAGACCGACGAATTTAATGATCTCGGCAAAAAATTAACCGCTCATCTTTTTGAAAAATCATATAACGACCCGACGGCTTTGCTTGAGAGCACTCACGAGACCGGCGTAAAAGTTAATGATCTAGTTACGGCAGTCATCGCTAAACTCGGCGAGAATATCGTGTTAAAGCGTTTCGCAAGATTTGACGCTCCCAACGGCCGCGCGTTTTGCTACATTCACAGCAATTACAAAGTCGGCGCGCTTGTCGAACTTGACGCGGACAACAGCGCAGTAATTAACTCGCCGGAATTTGCGGAGCTTGGACACGAAATTTGTATGCAGATAGCGGCGGCTAACCCGTTATATCTCGTTCAGGAGGACGCGCCCGAAGATGTTTTAGAGCGTGAAAAGGCCGTCTATCGTCAGCAGCTTCTTGATGAGGGCAAGCCTGCGGATAAAATCGAAAAGATTTTGCCGGGCAAGATGAGAAAATATTTTGAGACTACATGCCTTCTTGAGCAGGAATATATCCGCGACACGGACAAGAAAGTTAAAGATTTAATAGCCGAAACAGGGAAAAAACTCGGCGCAAAAATCAGCGTAAAACGCTTTGAGAGATTCTCAATAGGAGAGTAAAAACAATTAGGAGTTAGGAATGAGGAATTAGGAATTAAAAATAAACCTCCTAACTCCTGCCTCCTAATTCCTACCTGAATTAAAATGCCAAAGTTCAAAAAAATTTTATTAAAAATGTCGGGCGAAGTCTTAGCAGGTGAAAACCACACCGGGCTTGACTTCAAAACAGTCAATAATTTTGCAAAAAATTTAGCTGAAATCAGAAATTACGGGATTGAATTATCAATCGTCATAGGCGGCGGCAACATGATAAGAGGCCGTGATGCTCTTGATTACGGAATTGAACGGGCAAATATTGATTCTATCGGAATGTTAGGAACTGTCATGAATGCGCTTGCGATTAAAGCGGCTCTTGAAAATCTCAAAGTCCCCGCGCAGGTTCTTTCAGCCGTCGAAATGCCGCCCATAGCAGATTTATACAACAGAGAACGCGCAAAAAATTTATTAAGCTCCGGTCATGTAGTTATCTTTGCGGCAGGAACTGGGCACCCGTTTTTTTCGACGGATACGGCAGCGGCGTTGAGAGCTTCCGAGCTTGGCCTGGACTGCGTTGTAAAAGCTACGAAGGTCAATGGAATTTACGATAAAGACCCGATGAAATATAATGATGTTAAATTTTTTCCCGAAGTTACGTACAGCGACGCAATAAAATTAAATCTCAATGTTTTTGACACTGCGGCCTTTGCGTTGTGCCGCGAAAATAAAATTCCGATATGGGTCATAAGTATTCAAGACCCCGACTGGGTAAAAAATATTACAGAAGGAGCCAATGTCGGAACAATCGTAAGAGAATAAAAAGGAGGATTACTTGCAATGCCGAAAGATGAACTTGCTGAACTGAAAGAAAATATGGACAAGGCCATAGCTTTTTTACAGAATGAATATCTCTCAATCAGGACAGGCCGCGCACATCCGGGACTTGTCAGCGATATTAAAGTCGATTACTACGGAACGCCAACGCCGATAAAACAGCTTGCGAATGTAACTGTGCCGGAAAGCCGCTCGCTTCAGGTTGCACCGTTCGACAAAACAAGCCTCAAAGCAATCGAGAAAGCAATTTTAGCCGCTAATATAGGCATGACACCGCAAAGCGACGGGGCAGTTTTACGAATGACCCTGCCGGAACTCACAAAGGCAAGGCGCGTTGAACTCACTAAATTATTAGCGCGCAAGGCTGAAGAATCAAAAGTCGTCATCAGAAATTACAGGCGCGACGCGATCGAAGATTTGAAAAAACAAGAGAAAGCCTCCGAAATTACAGAAGATGATCTGAAGAAATTTACTAAGGACGTTCAGGACATCACGGACAAGTACATAAAGAAGATTGACGAAGTTTATAAAGTCAAAGAAAAAGAAGTTCTCGAAGATTAATTTGAAGATTAAATTAACGAAATGCCAAAGGAGGAATGATTCGCTATGGAAGAAGTAAGCCAGTATAATTCACCGGGCTACACAACGTTCAAAATGAAGCTCAAGAGGCTCATAGGGATTGACTTAAATTCCTATAAAGAGCAAATCCACCGCAGAACTCACGAATTAATGAACCGCTGGGGCTGCAAGACTTACGATGACTATTTTGATACGATTAATAAAGATGAAAAGAAGCTGCGTGAATTTCTTGATCATCTTACGATTAACGTCTCTGAATTTTTCCGCAATGACTCTCAGTGGTGGAAAATGCGCGACAAAATTATTCCTGAGTTAATTCAGAAGCGCGGCTCAAGACGTTTGAAGCTCTGGAGCGCGGGCTGTGCAACCGGCGAGGAACCTTATTCGCTTGCAATTTTGTCGGCTGTCTGCGGTCTCGACACCATGAACCCCGTTTTGGCTGCTGATATTGATCAGGGAGCTATCTCAATCGCTCAAAAAGCATCGTACAGAAAGACACAGTTATTAAACGTTCCCAAAGAATATTTAGCGAAATATTTTTCGACTAAAGATGCAGGGACTACATACGAAGTCAACGCGGATATAAAGCGCAGGGTTTCTTTCAAGCGCATGAATATGATTGAGGACCCGTTCGGCGCAAATTTTGATTTAATTTTATGCCGCAACGTCGTCATTTATTTCACTGCCGAGACAAAAGCAAAATTATATAAAAAGTTTTTTGACGCACTCGCGCCCGGCGGTTATTTCCTTGTAGGCTCTACGGAGCAGATTTTTGGCTATCAGCAGATAGGTTTTGAGTCCGCAGGGCCGTTCCTTTACACGAAAAAATAATCAGGAATGTACGAGTTTTCGCTGACTAATTCGGTCGCAGGCACTGCTTTGTCTTTATGTAAAAAGGCTGGCTGGAGCAAAATCCGGCGCATATTAGTAAAAGTAGGCGGCATGAGAAAAATAAATCCTGAGCTTATGTCGTTTATTTTTACATCGCTTGTAAAAGATACTCCGGCGGAAGGAGCGCTTTTGTCGGTTATGATAATCCCTGTTACCCTGCATTGCTGCACATGCGGCCATGTCAGTGTACGCGAAGACACCCAATTTTTGTGCCCCTCATGCGGAAGCAGAAATGTTCAGTTACTTTCTGGGCTTGAGTTTAATATTGAAGTACTCGAAGTGGAAAGTTAATTAAATTACATTTTAGAAATAAAGAGTTAGGAATTAGGAGCTAAATAAAAAATTCTTAATTCCTAATTCTTAATTAAAGTAAAGATGAATGAATCAAAAAATATATTGCAATCATTATCACCGATACAGCAGGAGGCTGTAATTTATATTGACGGGCCTTTACTTATCCTTGCAGGTGCAGGGAGCGGTAAGACCCGTGTTTTAACTCATAAAGTAGCGTGGCTCGTTGAAGAAAAAATTTCAGAACCTCAGAATATTCTTGCCGTAACATTCACAAACAAAGCCGCCGGAGAAATGAAGTCGCGCATTAATTCGCTTGTAAGCGGTCCGGCCTCAGGAAAAATCCAAGCCGGAACTTTTCACGCTTACGGACTTAGATTTTTATTCAGATATTCACGCGCAGCCGAAGAGATAGCCGGGCTTCACGAGGGTTTCTCCGTATTCAGCCGCAGCGACAGCCAAACATTATTAAAGCAGCTGTTAAAAGAAATGAAATTCCCTGAAAAAGAAAACACTCCGGCTATGGTGATGGATATAATCTCACGCGACTATATGGCGTGGACACCGCTGGGCCACGACACAACGATAACGGACGAAAATTATTTCAAGCTCGCAAAAGAATACAGAAAACGCCTGCGCGAATTAAACGCCGTAGATTTTGACGACTTGATGATATTGCCGTTAGAAATTCTTAAACAGGATATAGATTTGCGGAAGCATGAACAGGAAAAAATTAAATGGCTCTTAGTTGACGAGTATCAAGACGTAAACATGCCGCAGTATTTATTATTGCGCTATCTCGTCGGGCCTAATTGTATTATTAACGTTGTCGGCGACCCTGATCAGTCAATATACGGCTGGCGCGGTGCCGAGATAAAAATGATTTTGAATTTTGAAAAAGATTTTGACGGCGCAAAAAAAATTGTCCTCGATGAAAATTACAGATCGAGCGGAAATATTTTGGCCGCGTCCAACGCTTTAATACGCAATAACTCAAACAGGCTCAAGAAAAATCTAAGAACTTCACGCGGAATGGGCGAGAAGATTCATGTGTTCTTAGCTCAAAATGATTTTCAAGAGTCTGATTTTATTGTCTCAGAGATCGAAAAATTACAGAAAATTTATAACTACAGTTACGGCGACATAGCAATTTTATACAGACAAAACGCAATGAGCCGAGTTTATGAGCAAAAATTTCTTGAGGAAAAAATCCCGTATAGAATTATTCGCGGCCTTTCGTTTTATGACAGGTTAGAAGTCCGCGACGTTCTTTCGATTTTAAGGGCGGCGGTCAATCCTTTTGACAAAGCGGCGTTTGAAAGAGTTGCGTCTTTTGCTATAAAAGGTCTTGGCCCGAAAAAGCGCGTTGAGCTTGAAGAATGGCTCGTGAGTTTGAATGAAAACGACCCGTCAAAAATCTGGTCTTTAATAGCCGGCGGAGCTTGGGTCGCACGCGGAAATTTCGGCGATGCTCTGAGAAGTTTTGCGTCCCACATGTGCGCAATTCTTGAGCTTGCTGAAGACGGGATCAGGCCCGCGATTGATTACGTACTCAAAGAAATGAAATACGAAGAGTATTTGAAAGCGCACGACCCCGAAAATTACCGGGACAGAATTGAGAACGTCAAAGAATTAAAATCCGTCGTGCCTGAAGGAGATTTAAGTGAAACTCTGGCCGAAGCGGCATTGTTTACCGACGCGGACGCAAGGAACGAAGAACTCGATGACGCTGTAGGGCTTTTAACTCTTCACGCCTCAAAAGGGCTCGAATTTCCTGTCGTCTTTATCGTGGGAATGGAGGAGGATATTTTTCCGCACTCGCGCTCGCAAGAAAACGATGACGAATTGGAAGAAGAAAGGCGTTTATGTTACGTCGGAATGACACGGGCAGAAGAGAAATTATATTTGACAGCGGCAGGCTCGCGGCGTTTGTTCGGCGGTGTTGTTGAGCATGACAGGTCGAGATTTTTATACGAGATCCCTGACGAATATAAAAAGACCGAAGACAGAGGCTCACGGCGCAACACGATTTTATTTACTGATTATAACGGCGGAAGGCGGAACTATGGCGGTCGTGGCAATTACGGGAGACATCGGGGCTGGTAAGTCAAAAGTCTCAAAAATTTTAGCGGAAAAATTTTCATGCCCTCTATTAAATGCTGATTTAATTGCGGCTGAATTATGGCATGACGAAAAAGTAAAAAATATTTTTATATCGCGCTGGGGCGAAAAAATTTTAGACACGTCGGAAAATATTATTAAGTCTGAAATTTCCCGGCGAATTTTTTTTGACCCCGACGAATATAAATTCTGCAACTCAATTCTTCACCCGTTAATCATAAAAGAGTTAGGGGTTAGGTGTGAAGAGTTAGGAGTTAAAAGCAAAAATATAATTCTTGAAATTCCTTTGATATTTGAGGCCGGAGTGCCTGACTTCGTTGAAAAAATTATTTATGTCGCGGCAGACTTTGATATACGTGCGAAAAGATGTTTTGTTCAGCGAGGGTGGAGCGTCAAAGAATTAAAACGGCGCGAAAGTTTTTTAATGCCGCGTGAAAAAAAAATTCCCCTGAGCGATTACGTGATTGAAAATAATGAAGGATTAGAAGAATTAAAAAAGGAGCTAGAAGAAAAACTCCTAACTCCTAATTCCTAATTTTATTTCAGAACTCCGAGTGCTGCGTGTGCTGCGGCAATTCTCGCAACAGGAACTCTGAACGGCGAGCAGCTCACGTAATTCAAATTAACGCTGTGGCAGAAAGCAATGCTTGCCGGGTTTCCGCCGTGTTCTCCGCAAATTCCGACCGACATATTCGGATTTACGCTGCGGCCTTTTTCGACTGCCATTTTAACGAGCTGTCCGGGGCCGTCCCTGTCGAGTTCGGCGAACGGATTTTCTTTGAATACTCCCTTGTCGATGTACTGGAAGAGGAATTTATTTTCAGCGTCATCGCGTGAGTAGCCGAGCGTCGTCTGCGTCAAGTCATTCGTTCCGCATGAGAAGAACTGCGCGTATTCTGCTAACTGATCGGCAACGAGGGCGGCTCTTGGAATTTCGATCATCGTTCCGACAAGATAATTAAATTTCACTCCGCTTTCTTTCATAATTTCAGCGGCTATTCTGTCGGCCATTTCCCTAAAGAATTTCATTTCGGGCTTCGTTCCGACCAACGGGATCATAACTTCGGGCTTGACTGTAACTCCGGCCTTCGTTAAATCTACGACAGCCTCAAAAATTGCGCTCATCTGCATTTCGTAAATTTCCGGGTAAATCATTCCCAAGCGGCAGCCCCTGAATCCTAACATCGGGTTATTTTCGTGGAGCTGGTGAACGCGC
>JAFSXR010000072.1 GCA_017443985.1 Synergistaceae bacterium | reverse complement strand
TAACTCCGGCCATCGGGACTCCGAGATCAGCGGCACTCTTGAGAATATCGCCCGCTAATACGCCAAGTCCTCCGGAATATGTGGGGATTGACTCTTTAAGCCCGACTTCCATTGAGAAGTAGGCTACGGGGCGGAAGGCGGGATCGTTTTCCATAAGCGTCCTCAGAGAGTTGCCGAGATCGCTTCTGTGTAGTCTTTGAATCATGTAATTTGTAAAGCTCCTTTCCGGCTTTTAGCAGACGGGCGAAAAAGTTGACCACCTGCAAGAATTTTTTGAAATGGATTTTTATTATTGAGAGAGATTATCTCATAAAATGAAAATTTTTGCGATTATTATTTAATTTTTTATCTGCCCATTAAAATATCCGCGAGGCTGTCAATTTCTTTTTCATGATTATTTTTCCTGTCATAATTATTTTTTCGGGCCTGCGCTGCTAAATTTTTTAATCTTTCTTCGGAGGCAGGGTGAGAGTTAAAGCCGTTGCTTTCCGTTCCGTAATCATTGTCTTCAAATTTTTTCATTGCGTCATAAAGTCCCCACGAGCTGTAACCGGCCTTCACTAAAATTTTTACGCCGTAGTTGTCGGCTTCCGTCTCCTGCTCGCGGCTGAACTTGCTTTCTTTTAATTCCATATCGATTTTTCCGACGGCCTGAGCTAAATCGTCAGTGCGTTCGAGATTCGCTCCCATTATGGCTCTCACGGTGTCGGACAGTTCAAAATTATAATAGTGCCCTAATTTTATATGCCCAAGTTCGTGCCCTACCACGCCGGCGATTTCCGATTCGCTCTCTAAAATTTCCATTAAGCCCGTCGTAACATGGACGCTGTAATTCTCTTCGTCCTCGTAAGCCACCCATGCGTTAGGCTCGTCGTCATCTTCAAAATTTATTTCAAGTACCGGGAAATTTTCGGCGCGTGCAATATTTTTCCAGGCCCTTGAGACAGTCTTCTTGTTAATCCTCCCGAAGGCCGCGCCGCTGAACGCGAAAATTAAAATTAAAACGGCAGCAAAAATTTTTTTCATGCCCTTCACCTCCTAACTCCTAACTCCTACCTGAACTTAGTCTTCCCAGTCGATAGAGTCTAAAATTTTTTCAAAGTCTTTTTGCAGCGCATCATCTTCAAAGCCGCTCATCGAAATGACCAAGTAATAACCGTCTCCGCCCGTTAAAAGCGCGATGCTTTCAGCTCCGGCACTGTTCACAAAACTGAAAGAATAATCTCCGTCATCGTCCTGTTCTAAATCCCGGCCGTCCATTTGAATGTAAAGACGTTCGGCAATGTCAGTCAAAGAAGCCTCGCCCATTTTGTTAAAAGCCACAGCAAGAGAAGCATTGCCGTTTTCATGCTTTATAACGAGCGTTGAGCCTTGCAGTCCGCCTGACCAGCCGTGAGGAACTTCAGCGCGGAAATTTCCGAATGACTCAGGCTTTGCGTTTGCTGTTGAAACAAAGATAAAAGCAAGGATAAAAATAATTGTGAGTGCGAAAAAAAATTTTTTTATTTTCAAGATTTTATGGACACCTCCAAGAATAAATTATATAAGAATTGCGGAGAGTCTGCGATTTTTTCACAAGTCCCCCCGCAATTAAAAAAGGTGTAAATGGTTTTGTTGTGTATAAGCGTGAACGTGAGATAAGTTTATAAACTTATTTCGTTTTTACTGATGACATCATTGCATTCAAATCTTCAGGGGCATTTTCAGCTCCTGTAATAGCAAAAAGGCAATATTTACCCTCATCGCCTGTCAAGAGCACGTTGCTCTCAACGCCGTTGCCGTTTACCATGCTGAATGAATAATCGCCGTCTGAATCTTTTTCGGGCGTTCCAACCTGCGGGAAGGATTTTTTGAACTCCTCAGCAAATCCGTTTGCCAAATCAGCGAGTGAATAGCCCTCAGTATCTGCAACGGTAATGCTTAATGAGGCCGTGTTGTCATTCTTCGTGAAAACAGCTGTCGGACCGTTCATTGAAGCCGTCCAGCCTGACGGAACATCAACCGTAAACATACCGAAATCCTGAACGCCTGCAAATGACGTTGACGCAAACAAAGCTACAAGTGCCACAATAACCAATAAACGTTTCATAAAAAAACGCCTCCCAGAAATTTTAGTGTGCAGATTATATCACGCAAAAAAAATTTTTCAGTGATATAATTTTCTTATTCCAGTCAGAAATTTTCAGAAAAAAATATTTTGGGGACTACAATGGGGACTACAAAAATCTCAAAATTTTTCAGCTGTCGTAAATTTTCACAAAGAAAAAATTTTTCGCAAAGTTAAAAAAATTAGGAGCAGAATTTTTTATTTCTAACTCCTAAATTTTAACGGCTTGAATATAATTACTTCACCGGCTCTAAAAGTCCGTAGCTGTCCTCGCCGCGCTTGTAAATTACATTGATGTCGCCCGTCTCAACATTCTGAAACATGAAGAACGTGTGGCCGATTAATTCCATTTGGGCTGCTGCTTCGGAAATTTCCATAGGACGCACTTCAACTTTTTTAACTTTGTCTATCACCGGGGCCGAACCGTCCGACTCCGATACTTCATCAAGACTGAAAGAAAACTCCTCGCCGGCTCCAAGCTGCGCCCTGTCCTTGAGGTAAGAATTATATTTTTTAATTCTGCGCTCAAGATTTTTCAGCGACTGGTCAAAGGCCTTTCTGGGTTCGGGAGCGTCCTCTTCTGCACGCAAAATGACTCCGTTAGCGTTTGCCGTAGTCTCAACGTTAAAAGTTCCCTTATGATGAGTTACAACGATTTGACAGTTAAGAATCTTCCTAAAGAATTTTTCAAGACGGGAAATTTTTTTCTCCATGTATTCCCGGAGTTTTTCGTCGATCTCCGCGCCGCGCTGTACAAAACGAATGTCCATGTAAATAACACCTCCTGAAGTTTGATAAGAAATTAAGAATATTATAATATATTTTTTAGCTTACTCATAACTCGAACGAAATTGTATACAGCCTTCTATAATTTTTTCTATATGATCCGAAACTTCTCCGCGCTCAAAAAATCTGAGAATTTCTCCGCCGCAGCTCTTAGCGATGTTAAATAACTCGGCGATGCCCGTCTCGTATTCTTCGGGCGGTAAAGTTTTTAGGCTGTCAATATCACAAAGGACTAATGACGGATTATATGAAATCCCAGCCGTATTCTTCCCGGCGTGTAAATTCAAAAATGCGCGTCCGATGATTGATGAGTCAATCATTGCGCCCAGAGTTGTCGGAACGAGAATAAGCCTTATTCCGCCCATGTAGCAGCCGGCCGCAAACGCTGCAGCATTACAAACGGTACGGCCGCCAATAGCCGCAATTATGCAGTTTTTTGACAGGCCAAGCCCGCTCATGTCCTCGAGAAGTTTTGGAACTACTGAAAAATTTTTCGAGTCCTCTCCTGATTCTATAAATAACTCGCAAATTCTAAGCCTAATATCTTCAGGCTTAGGACATTGATGAAAATTCAAAATAACTTTTTTAAGATAAAGATTTGAGATTTTTTCATCAGTAATTAATAAAACTTCGCTGTCGCGCTCCTCGTTTAATCTTAAAATTTCAATTCCAAGACGTTCGATTAACCCGTGCCGTATTTTTACGGTGAATTCATCATTTAGCTTGGTGCATTTTATTTTCATTGTTGCCGGCATTTTTTATTACACTCCTTCAAAAATAAAAAACACCCTCTAAAAATCTTTGGCTGATTTTTAAGAAGGTGTTAAAAAATTTTCCTAATGTTCACTATCTCGAAACTTTTTTTTCTTGCCTCAAGTCAGCCAAAGACAATCAGGGCTCTGGAAGTTCTGCCAGAAACCGATCTGAAAACCGAAATAAATTGCTGAACTAAGGCTGATTTTATTCACTTAAAAAAATTTCTTTCCTTTCAAAAATTTTTAATTGTAAAAATAATTGCATAAAGAAAATAAAAAGTCAATTATAATAATAAAAAATAAAAATTATTCAGGAGGTTTTCTAAAAATGATTCGCAAGGTTATAAAAGTCGAAGCAAGCGGCGGTTTTGCCGAAAGCAAGGGCGTTCGTTACGTGGGCAATATTGTTTCAAAGGAAGAATTAAACGGACACGGAAGGCTTTTTGCACACACGGTGCTTCCGTCAGGCTCGAGCATCGGCTGGCATCAGCACGTCAACGACACGGAGCCTTATTATATTTTGAAGGGCGAGGGCGATTTCTACGAGGGCGACAGCGAAAACGGAGAGCGCAGAAAGACTCACGTTACCGCCGGAGATGTCTGCGTGATTAACGTCGGTCAATGGCACGCGCTTGAAAATAATTCGGACTCCGATATTGAAATAATCGCGCTGATTTACAACAAGCCGGGATATTTGAATTAACTTTCACGCGGTGATATATTTTCAGAAAATTTTTTTAATTTTTATTTTAGAAAACATGAAAGAAGGAAAAAATTTTCATGAATGGATTAACGCTCGTAGGGATTGCGATAATTGTTCTTGCCTTAGCATATTTGCTTTATGGCCGCTGGCTTGTAAAGACTTGGGGAATTGATCCCAGCGCAAAGACTCCGGCGATAAGGCTTGAGGACGGTCAGGACTATGTACCGGCTTCGCGCTTCACGGTTTTTTCGCATCAATTTAATTCAATCGCAGGCGCGGGCCCTGTAACGGGTCCGATAATTGCGGCGATGTTCGGCTGGCTTCCGGCGTTTTTATGGCTCTTAGTCGGCGGTATTTTCTTCGGAGCAGTTCAGGATTTTACGGCTCTGTATGCTTCAGTCAAGAACGATGGAAAATCAATGGGCCTTATAATCGAAAAATATATCGGCCGCACGGGACGAAAATTATTTTTATTATTCTGCTGGCTCTTCACGCTCTTAGTAATTGCGGCATTCGCTGACATTCTCGCCGGAACTTTTAACGGCTTCGGCAAAGACGGCTCACAGAACGTGCCCGGCGCGGCAGCGGCTTCGATTTCAGTGCTTTATATTTTCGCGGCAATAGTCTTTGGATTTTTAATAAAAAAATACAACGTCGGCGAGGGAATGAAATTTATAGTCGGCGCGGTCCTTGTCGTCATAATTTTGTGGGCAGGCATTCAAAATCCTTTATATTTTAATGGAGATACTTGGCGCGTTGTCGTTTTTGCGTACTGCTTCATAGCTTCAGTTCTTCCGATGTGGCTCTTAAAGCAGCCCAGAGATTATTTAAGCATATTTTTATTACTCGGAATGATTTTCGGCGGAGCTGTAGGAATTATAGTCGCCAATCCTACGATAGAGATGCCTGCGTTTGTGGGCTGGAGCGTTAAAAATCAGCCGCTGTTCCCGATGTTATTCATAACTATCGCGTGCGGAGCTGTCTCAGGATTTCACAGCCTTGTCTCTTCTGGAACGTCATCAAAATCAATTTCAAACGAGACTGATATTTTACCGGTAGGCTACGGCGCAATGTTAGTCGAAACTTTGCTGGGCGTTGTCGCTTTAGTCATTGCGTGTTCAGCGGCGCAGGGCGGAGGACTTCCTACGGGAACGCCGTTCCAAATTTTTGGAAATGCGGTCGGAGGATTTTTCACGATGTTCGGGCTTCCTGCTCACGTTTCAACCTGCATAATTATGATGTGCGTGTCCGCGCTCGCAATGACAACCATTGACGCGGTAACAAGAATAGGCAAAATGTCATTGCAGGAGTTTTTTGTTTCTGAAAATAAAGAGCCGAACTTTATCGTAAAAATCATCACTAATAATTACGTTGCAACGATAATAACGCTAGCTCTTGCTTATGCTTTGTGCCTTGCCGGCTATGCAAGCATATGGCCTTTGTTTGGAGCGGCTAACCAGTTGCTTTCTGCGTTAGTGCTGACTGCGCTTGCGGTGTTCTTAAAAGTTACGGGCCGCAAAGGATTTATGCTCTATGTGCCTATGACGTTTATGTTTATCGTAACGATGTCGGCGTTAATAATCAGCGTCTATAATATTTTTGTAAAACTTTCCGGCGGAAATTTTGTATTCATGGTTGACGGACTGCAATTAATAATCGCGCTGGCTTTAATGACGCTGGCCGTGCTTGTCGTGTCGAACTGCTACAAAAAACTTGTAAAATAATTTAGAAATTAAAGATTAGGAGTTAGGAGTTGGAGCCTTGCTCCTGATCTTTTATAAAATTCCACGACGATAATATTTCCTCCGCGATTTTTATTAACTCGTCCTGATTTAATGACGCGCTCTCAATCGTCAGCACGACATCATCATTAACACATACAGCGAGCGCAAGCGGCAAGTACGATTGATTTTCAAGTATCGCTTTTTTTCCGTTGACCTCAAAAATTTTATATTCACTTGCGGGCATTAAGCCTTTTGATTTTTTAACTTCGTCAGGAACGTAAAGACTCCCCGTGCCTGTGCCTTCAGTCAAAATTATTTCTAGAGTGCCTTTAGGTGCATCGCGCTTGTAAGTTTTATAAATGACCCGTCCTAAATCTTCAGAAGTCACCTCAAGATTTAGGGGCTGAACATACCCGCCTGTTAAATACCACTCGTAAATTTTTTCGGGAAGTTCGAGAGCATAAGCCTGTGAGCTTAAAATAAAAATAAAAATCAACGCGAAAAATTTTTTCATCTCTAGCTCCTAATCTCAATCAGCCATAATTTTCGGACTTGGGTTAAAAATTTATCGTAAGCTCTGCTCTGAAAATCCGGGAAAGTATAATCAAAGCTCTGCCACTGTTTGAAGCGATAGCGCAAAGTTACTTCCGCAAAAATTCCGTCGCGTAAATAAATTCTGTGCGCGTGGTCCTTCGTTGACGCTAAAATCAGTCTAGCACCGTCAACATATCCAGGATCAATATTAACTGCCCTGACCGGCTCTCTGCTCTTGGCTTCGATTTTAATTGCCTCGTGCTTCCAGTCGGCCAGCCCTCCTGCGTCAGCAAGTCCTGGAAAACAGACAAACAC
Organism: Synergistaceae bacterium; assembly: GCA_017443985.1. Taxonomy (GTDB): domain Bacteria; phylum Synergistota; class Synergistia; order Synergistales; family Aminobacteriaceae; genus JAFUXM01. Next base: position 16,460 of record JAFSXR010000072.1, on the reverse strand, counting down.
TCTCGTTAAATGCGGTGCTATGTCGTGATAATAATCGGTCTTATCAAACGGAACGGGCGTTGAAAAAATTTCCGGCCTCCCCCATAATTTTGCAAGCTCGTCAACGCTCCAGTTTAATAAATTTTCATTGTCGGACGGGTATAAAATCCCGGCAATCTTTTTTACTCTCGGCAAGTTCATTTTTATAATAACTTTTTCTCCATGCTCTCGATAAAATTTTAATATGCTAAAATTATTCCAGAAAAATTTATTTTTTCAAAGCATGCAGGTGTTATAATTTCCGAAAAATTTTCTGACGAGGAAGAAAAAAACTAAAAATTTTTCTAACTCAGAAGAACGGAGGGTAAAATTAATTATGTCTGAACCGATCTATAATCCGGCTTCGCTTAAAGCCGACGAATTTATCAATCACAATGAAATTCTTGACACTCTGATTTACGCCGAAGCTCATAAGAATGACGTTGAGTTAATAGACTCGCTGCTCGAGAAGGCGCGCCCAAAATTCAATGAGCACGGCTGCACCTGTTCAGGGCTGACACATCGTGAAGCGTCCGTTTTGCTTGCGTGCGAAAATCCCGAGACAATCAAAAAAATTTACAAGGTCGCCGAAGAAATTAAGCTCGCGTTTTACGGCAACAGGATTGTTTTATTTGCGCCGCTGTATCTTTCAAATTATTGCATCAACGGCTGTCTTTATTGTCCGTACCACACGAGAAATAAAACCATTCCGCGAAAAAAATTAACGCAGGAAGAAATCCGCGCCGAAGTCATAGCGTTGCAGGACATGGGACACAAGAGGCTCGCTATCGAAGCAGGAGAAGACCCCGTGAACAATCCGATTGAATATATTTTGGACAGCATTAAAACAATTTACAGCGTCCATCACAAAAACGGAGACATTCGCCGTGTCAACGTCAACATCGCCGCAACGACGGTCGAGAATTACCGCAAGCTCAAAGAGGCCGGAATAGGAACTTATATTCTTTTCCAGGAGACTTACAATAGAAAGAGCTATGAATTTCTGCACCCGACCGGGCCGAAACATGACTACGCCTACCACACGGAGGCAATGGACAGAGCTATGGAGGGCGGAATTGATGACGTAGGCTTGGGAGTTTTGTTCGGGCTTGAGGGCTATAAATATGAGTTCGCCGGGCTCTTAATGCACGCGGAACACTTAGAGGCCGTTCACGGTGTCGGGCCTCACACGATCAGCGTGCCGAGAGTTAAACCTGCCGACGATATTAACCCCGACGATTTTAATAATTCAATTCCCGATGAAATTTTCACGAAGATCGCGGCTTGTATCCGAGTGGCTGTGCCTTACACGGGCATGATAATTTCAACACGCGAGAGCGAAAAAGTCAGAGCTAAAATGCTTGAGGTTGGAATTTCTCAAATCAGCGGAGCTTCAAGAACTTCAGTCGGAGGTTACACAAGCGAAGAGAGACCGCACGACACTGAACAATTTGACGTATCCGACCAGAGGACTCTTGACGAGGTTGTTCAATGGCTGATGAAGCAAAATCATATTCCTTCATTCTGCACGGCGTGTTACAGAGCAGGCAGGACTGGCGACAGGTTTATGAGCCTCTGTAAGTCCGGGCAGATTTTGAACTGCTGCCACCCTAACGCCCTAATGACTTTGACTGAATACCTCGAAGACTACGCAAGCCCGGAGACTAAAAAAATCGGCTACGAAATGATTGAACGCGAACTGATGAGAATACCGCGTGAGAACGTCAGAGAGATTGCCCGCGAAAATATCGAGGCCATGAAGCATGACAACAAACGCGATTTTAGATTCTAATTCATCGCTCAACGCTACGCCTTCGGGCGAACGAACACATATAGCGTTTTTCGGTTTACGTAACGCAGGAAAATCGAGCCTCGTTAATGCCGTAACGGGTCAGGATTTAGCAGTCGTGTCTGAAATAAAAGGCACGACTACCGACCCCGTTAAAAAAGCTATGGAGCTTTTGCCGCTCGGCCCGGTATTAATAATCGACACGCCCGGACTTGATGACGAAGGCGCGCTCGGTGAGCTTCGGGTTAAACGAGCTTTGAACGTCTTAGCTAATTGCGACGTAGCTGTCTTAGTTCATGACGCGAATAACAATTTCACGCAGGCCGAAGAGGATTTAATCAAAATTTTTGACGAGCGCAAACTTCCATACATAATCGCAAATAATAAAATTGACTTACTACCTCCTACCTCAATAAACGTCAGTGCCTTGACGGGCGAGAATATAAATTTATTGAAAGAAAAAATCGCTGCTCTTGCGAAAAAAGACACTCCCGAAAAAAAATTAATTTCGGATTTATTAAATCCCGGCGACGTTGTAGTTTTGGTTGTGCCCGTTGACAAGGCCGCGCCTAAAGGAAGATTGATACTCCCACAGCAGCAGACTATACGAGATATTCTTGACGCTCATTGCTCGGCGTTCATATGTCAGGATAACGAACTTGAGAACGCTCTGAAAAAATTAAATGTCCGCCCGAAAATCGTTGTAACTGACTCACAGGTTTTTGAGAAAGTTAATAAAATCGTCCCGGAAAATATTTTGCTCACGTCTTTTTCAATTCTGTTTGCGCGTTACAAAGGCAATCTGGAAATTTTAGTCAAAGGCGCGGAAAAATTAGCAAACCTTAAAGACGGCGACAAAGTTTTAATTTCGGAAGGCTGCACTCATCACAGGCAGTGCGGCGACATCGGAACGGAAAAAATCCCGGCGTGGATAAAAATTTTCACGAAGGCCAAGCCCGATTTTTCTTTCACTTCCGGCGGAGAATTTCCAAGCGAGGAAGAGCTGAAAAAATTTTCTCTTGTCATTCACTGCGGAGGCTGTATGCTGAACGAGCAGGAAATGCAATCAAGAATCAAACGCGCCGTCAATGCCGGAGTCCCTGTCGTGAACTACGGAATAGCCATAGCACACATGCACGGGATTTTGAAAAGAAGCCTCGAACCGTTAAAATTAAAAAATACGGAGGTGATGCTTTTATGAAAAAAATTTTTTTAGCGATCTTGTTTACGGCTTTGCTCTCGTCCGCCTCACACGGAGCAGTCAGCGAGGATATGAGTGTCTATGTCAGACAAGACGTTTTAGACGCGAAAATCGAAGCCTTGTTTAATAGGCTTCACGCGGAAATCGGAACACTAAAAACAGAATTAAAGTCAGAAATCGGGAGCTTGAAAACGGAATTAAAGTCGGAGATCGGAGATTTAAGAGGAGATGTTAAAGCGTTATCCGCACGCATAGACGGCTTAGAAAAACGTGTTGATGATATGCACGATTATGTATACTGGTTCATCGTAGCGTTTTTAGCTGTGCTGGCTCTCCCGTTCTTCAATCGATGGCTTGAGAAGCGCGAAGAAAAGAAAACCGAGTCCTTTGTTACTCTTGAAGAGGTCAAGCGTCTTATCGCTGAAGCAAATTTTAGGGGAGGTGTCTCGTCATGAAAAAAATTTTTGCCTTAATTCTAATTTTTTCCTTAATCGCACCCTGCGCCTTTTCTGAAAGCCCAACGGGGTTAGAACGCATGAGCGGCTTTCTTAATAATTTTACAGAACTAAATCTCTTTAACTTCGATACAAATTCCGAAGAGACTGACGGCGAAGAAGAAGGCATTTTACATCTCGGAAACCCTTTTAATACCGCTGAATTAATACGATTCGGAATACGCCATAATTATATTCACAACAACTCTGAAACAGTTACAAGAGCTCCGGCGGCGAATGACTACGGAAATTTTGTAATGGAAGGCAGGTTTGTATCAGACGCAGTGAAAAAATTTTTTGGCATGGAAATAAAAAATCAAAGCGTCCTCGACACTGAGCTTTCGTTTTATTTTGACGGAAAATATTATTATTTTGAGCCCTATGATGTATTCGATGATGGCGAGACGGTTTACTACGCTGACGTTAAAAAAATTACAAGGACCGAAAATATTATCGAGCTTTCAGGAGATATTTATAACTCTCAAAAATTTGATGACAGGCCCGGCACTTTCGAGGCGTCTGCGAAAATTTCAGATGATGATATAGTCATAACATCAATTACTACGGACTGGAGAGGAGACTGGCGCGGCAATGAATAAAATTAAAATCATAAGAAATTTTTTAATAATAATTTTCGTTTTTATTTCTTCGGCTGCTTTTGCGATTGATTTTCCCACTCTCGGCTTCTGCACGGGCGACGGCGTGAGGCTCCGCGAAAGACCTGACACCGATTCAAAAATTCAAGGCAAAGTCAACGACGGCGACATGCTTGTGCTGCTCGGCGAGATAAAAGCGAGCGGCTCTAAGTGGTACAAAATAGATCACCCGACAAAAAAGGGAACGGCTTGGATTTTTGGAAAGTATATCGAAACTAACACGAGCTACAAAACCGACACGGAGGCTTATAAAACTCTAGTGCAGATTATAAAAAACTGCGGCGTTACGGCGGACAAAGCGCGCGCAATTTTAGGAAGGCCGAAAAGAACGAACAGGCGCAAATTTTTCTTTGACCCGGCCCAGCGCGAATTTCACGAGGAAGTTTTAGAATACTCCGGCTTCACTCTGCAATATATCGAAGGAAGATTGAGACATGTAGACGCGAAAAATAATTTTTCGTTCGGAGATATTAACATCGGCGACACTACATCAGAAGTTCTCGAAGTTCTCGGCGAACCTGACGGAAAAGGCAATGAGGGCTGGAGCTACGAGGCAACGCCCAGAGACGTTTTACTGTTCGAGTTTCGCGGCGGCAGAGTTTCTAACATGACGTTCGATTATTATATTGATTGAGTGAAAATTTGAGAATTTTATTTTTTACTGGAGGATTTAATTTTTATGCGTAAAGTAAAAATTTTTGACACAACGTTGAGAGACGGCGAACAGTCTCCGGGCTGCAGCATGAACCTGAGTGAAAAAATAGTAATGGCAAAACAGCTCGACAAGCTCGGAATTGATATTATCGAGGCCGGTTTTGCTATCGCTTCGCCGATGGACTTCAAGAGCGTTCAAGCTATAGCTTCAGCCGCTTCAAATTGCACGATAGCAAGCCTTGCACGCTGCAATAAACTCGACATAGACACCGCGTGGGAAGCAGTGAAAGGAGCAAATAAACCGCGTATTCATGTTTTCATCGCAACAAGCGACGTTCACATGCAATATAAATTAAGAATGACTCGTGAGGAAGTTTTGAAAACAATTTCGGAAATGACGGCCTACGCAAAATCGAAATGCGATGACATAGAATTTTCCGCTGAAGATGCTTCACGCTCCGACAGAGAATTTTTAGCGAAGTGTTTTTCAAACGCAATCGCAGCCGGAGCGACAACTATCAACGTCCCCGACACCGTAGGCTATTCAACGCCGCAGGAAATGAGCGAGTTAATTTCATATCTGCGCGAACATGTTGAAGGCATTGACGGCGTAGACATTTCCGTTCACTGCCATAACGATTTAGGAATGGGTGTGGCTAATTCTCTTGCCTGCGTGAAGGCCGGAGCGACTCAAGTCGAGTGCACCGTCAACGGCATAGGCGAACGGGCAGGGAACGCGAGTCTTGAAGAAATTGCAATGGCTTTGAGAACGCGCAGAGATTTTTACGAAGCCGACACAAACATTAACACCCACGAAATTTATAAATCGAGCAGACTTTTGAGCAATATCATCGGCGTTCCTATTTCGCCCACCAAGCCCATAGTAGGAGCCAATGCCTTTGCCCACGAGGCCGGAATACATCAGCACGGAATGATCGCGAACGCTCAGACCTACGAAATCATGAATCCCGACGAGATCGGTGTGCCTCACAGAGCGTTAGTTCTCGGCAAACATTCAGGCAAACACGCGCTCCGTGAAAGACTTGAGAGCATGGGCTACGAAATTCCAGAAGAGGAACTCGAAGATATTTTCACGCGCTTCAAAAAATTAGCCGACGCTAAAAAAGTTATCACGAGTTCAGACCTTGAGGCTCTCACTCTTCACCGCTCAAGAATCGTTAAAACTGATGAAAGCACGTCCCCGTCGTGTCAGTTGATAGCGCACTCAATAACATCGGGCAGCGGTATTCCGAAAATTTCTTACGTGAAAATCAAACGCGAAAATAATTTTATGGAAGGCGTTGAAAGCGGAGCAGGCCCACTCGACGCGGCGTTCAAAGCTATAAATAAAATGCTCGGTGTTGAAGCAAGGCTCGAAGATTTCAGCATTAGGGCAGTAACTGAAGGCGAGGACTCAATCGGCGAAGCGGTCGTTAAAATTTCAAGCGCGTCAAGCGGTGAAATGTATACAGGCTCGGGAATTTCTACGGACATCGTTGAAGCGTCCTTGCAGGCGTATTTAAGCGGCATTAATAAAATGTTCGAGGCAGGAGAATAATTTTCAGTTAGGAGTTAGGAGTTTTTTTCCTGCAATAAAAAATCAGCTCCGTTTTTCCCGAAATTTTTTCAGGAATTGCGGAGCTGAAAAATTTTTAATCGAACATGTGTTTATCTCTGTACTGCTTTTCATAATGTTTGTCGATTATATCGAGGTCGCGCTTGAGTTGTTCTTCATGTTGCCTTTTTTGTTCTCGTTCTTTCAGGCCATGAAAATATAATGCCGTTCGTACTTCTATTTCTTTTTTTCGTTCTTCAGGTGAAAGACTAGCTAAATATTCTTTATCTTTTCTTTCAGATTCTTGGCCAAATGCAGAAAGCGTTGAAACAAAAGCTATAATCGGCGTGAGTAATACCATTACGGAGGCAAAACCATGAATTGCAAGCCATTCACCTGTGATAATAACATTCAGAGAACATATTACAGAAACTATACATGCTATAAGCGATATTGCACCATTTCCAATAACCGCACCGGCAATAGCGACAACTGCTAAAAAAACAATGAAGCCACCCACGAAAAAACACTCCTTTCAAATTTTTTACAACAATGTGCGCTGAAAAATTCCTTGTGATTACGAAGAAATTACCCAGCGCCGAAATTTTTGCACACGACCAACAATTACTCGCCCCTTTCTCTGTGATATAATAATTCACAGGATAAGTTACGATAAATGGAGAACACACTCCAAAAGTCGAGGTGCTACTTACAACAAATAATTTTTCAAAACGTATTATAGCACAACAAAACCTTATCCTTATTTTCTATTTTCACAGCTAAAAATTTTTTATGAAATTACACGTAAAGAAAAGAAATCTTATATACACTTACACACGCGGTAAAATGTTCGAGGCGGAGTGAAATACAAGTAGGAGGTAGGAATTTTTTTGCCCCTCACTCCTAATTATTTTAGTGGCTTCCCGACGCTGCAATAGCTTCAAGAATTTCGTATCTGTCCATCTGTAAATGTTTCTTCATTGCGAGAGCCTCTTCGATCGGAATTTCAACAATTCCGCCCTCGCGTGTAGCAATTACGCTCCCGGAACGTCCTTCGGCAAACGCCCTGACCGCGTAATAGCCCATTCGAGTAGCTGTTTCTCTGTCGCGCCCCGTCGGTGCTCCGCCCCTTTGAATATGTCCCAAGACCGTAACACGCGGATCGATGCCTATCGCTTCTTTAATCTTCGCGCCAATGTCAAAGGCACTGCCTGCGCCTTCAGCAACAACAATCATAAAATGCGTAGCTCCTGCTAATCTGGAGTTCTGTATTTTTTCGACAACGTCTTTTTGAAAATCAACTTCGCGCTCAGGAATTAAAACTGAAGTCGCACCGACCGCTATTCCTACATAAAGAGCTAAAAATCCTGCGTGCCTTCCCATGACCTCGACGACCGAGCAGCGTTCATGAGACTGCATTGTGTCGCGCAGCTTGTCAATACATTCAATCGCAGTGTTGCATGCCGAGTCGAATCCTATCGTGTAATTTGAGCAGCCTATGTCGTTGTCAATCGTTGCAGGGATACCCATGACAGGAACGCCGAGCCTAGAGAGTTCCAACGCGCCTTTGAAAGTTCCGTCCCCTCCGATAGCAACGATGCCGTCAAGCCCCAGCATTCTGCAAGTCCCTACAGCTTTTTCGCGTCCTTTCTCCGTCATAAACTCTTCGCTGCGTGCCGTGTATAAAATCGTGCCGCCCCGTCCTAAAATGTGCCGCACCATATTAACATCAAGCATTACAAAATCGCTGTTGATTAAGCCTGCGTAGCCGCGCCTAATGCCTACACACTCAATCCCGTAGTGCATTGCTGTTCTCGCTACAGCTCTGACGACCGCGTTCATGCCCGGTGAATCTCCTCCGCTTGTGAGAACGCCGATGCGTTTAATTTTTTTGTCTGCCATGATTGATAAAAATGCCTCCAATTTTATTTTTGAATTTTAATTTTGAAAGTTTGAAGTGAAATTCATTATACGCGATTTTTTTTGAGGGCTGAAAAAAAATTTTAGATTCTATTTTTTTATTTAGCTCCATGAAAATTTTTCAGCACTAAAAAATTTTGAACTTTTTGTAGGTGTAAATGTAGTGGTAAAATATTTTTCTTCTTAAAAAATTTTTCAAGTGGGATAAAAATATTTTAGCATAAAAATTTTTGATTCTTATCCCAAAAAATTTGACAAAGCTCCTGCATCTTTCAGAATGTCCGCGATTTCGTCATCAAAATTCATTACGGCACACATGAAAGCGTTTACGCCCTTGTCGTCGCATATGGTCAAATCCGCGCCGTATTGAATTAAAATTTTTATTATGTCTAGCTGTGCTTCGCGTTTTGCTGCTGCAAAAAGAATTGCAACACTGAACCATAATGAGCCGTTTTCTGCTTTAAGTCCGCCTGTTCTGATAAGGGCCGAAATTAAAATCTCAGGGCTTCTGTCTCTGTCAGAGATTGCCCACATTAAAGCCGTCTGTCCTCTGTAATCTTGAACGTCAGGGTCAGCACCTGCGTCAAGCAGTTTTTTTATGACTCCGGCATCGACTTCCCCATCGATTACTGAAAGCATAAGGGCTGTATGTCCCTCGTCGTCGCCTAAATTCGGGTCAGCCCCGTGCCGTAAAAGAGCATCAGTAATATCTTCTCCCATTAGGGCCCCGTACATCAGGGGCGTTCTTCCACGCGAGTCTTTGAAATTTGGATCGGCCCCGTAAGTTAGAAACAGCTCAACGGCCTGTAGATTATTCGATGAGATTAATATATTCAGATCTGTTGTAATAGTTCCGTCCCCAAAATCAAATTTTTCGTTTACGTCCGCACCGTTATTCAGGAAAAATTCAAGCAGTCTTGTATCTTCATCGGGAGCATTCAGCACGGCAAGAGAAAGCGGAGTGTGTTCGTCTAGGCACGGCCCCTTGATATTCGCTCCGTATTTGACAAGGACACGGGCAAGTTTCACGCTGTTCAATTTTATTGATGCCAGTATAGCGTTTGTATAGTCTGCTCCGAAGTCCATCAGGATTTTTATAATTTCTGAAATCTGCGTTTTATCTTCCTGCTCCACAAACATAAAGGCCGCGTACGTCAAAACGTTATACCCCTCGCCGAGTTGTGCATTAACGTCCGCGCCTAGTTCAAGGAGCCATTGAACGGCCTCCGGATTGTTCGCTGTAACTGCACATAATAAAGGCGTTCTGCTATGAATATCACGGGAGTTTATATCAGCTCCGCAGCGTATCATGTATCTAGCTAAGTATTTATCATTCGACATGATCGCCGCCATGAAACCGTAAACAGCTTTTGCCTTATGCTTCAACAAAACTTCAATGGCTTCAAAATTGCTCTGCATCACCGCGACAAAAATCGGAGGGAGCTGCGTGCCCTCATACATAGCTCTTCTATTTATGCTTGCTCCGTTGTTTATGGCCTCTTCTATTTCTTCATAACTTCCCCGTGCGCAGAGCTGAAGAAATTCTCTTTGATTCATTTTCATTTTTTAACTTCCCACTCCTAAATTAACATGCGCTTCTTCAACTATATCATTGATATTAAAATTAAATTCAGTTTCATTATGCGTCAAGCGGCATAAAAATTCTATGTTGCCTTCAGTTCCTTTTATGGGCGAGTAAGTCAGGCCGGTAATAAAAAATTTTGTGCTTTCTTTTATAAAATTTATGATGCTATCGATAACTTCAGCGTGAATATTTTTATCTTTGACTATGCCGCCGGAAATTTTTTCGCGTCCTGCTTCAAACTGCGGTTTTATCAAAACGACCGCGTCGCCCTTAGGGCTCAATATTTCGTCAATGACGGGTAAAATTAATTTTAACGAGATGAACGAAACATCACAGCTTGCGAAGTCAATAATATCAGGAAAATCAGAGCGTGTTAAATATCTTGCGTTCGTCCTGTCCATTACGACAACTCTCGGATCGCTTGCAAGCCGCCATATTAACTGCCCGTAGCCTACATCAACCGCGTAAACTTTTTTCGCGCCGTTCGCTAATAAAACGTCAGTGAAGCCTCCTGTTGACGCTCCGAAGTCAGCGCAGATTTTTTCATTGACATTCAAGTTAAAAACTTCAAAGGCACGCAATAATTTTTTCGCACCCCGTCCGGCCCATCGGGAAACTTCATCGAGCGTTATATCAGCGTCCTTTTCGAACATTGCTCCGGCCTTAGTAATTACTTGGCCGTTTACGCGGACCTTGCCGGCCATAATTAAAGCCTGAGCTTTATTCCTCGTGTCAACAAGGCCAAGTTCAGGCAGTAATTTATCTAAACGTTCTTTAATTTTTTTCATGCGTTAAAAATTTTTCACACTCGCTCAAAATATTTTCAGCCGTCAGACCGTACATCTCTCTTTGTTCGTCCTGCGTGGCATGTTTGACGCAGACATCGGGCACTCCGAAGCAGATTAATTTAACGTTAAAATCTCCTTCAGCTATTCGAGCCGCTACGGCCTCGCCAAGTCCGCCGGGCATATAATTTTCTTCAACGGTTGCGACAAGTTCATGACTTTTCAAAATTTCATCGAGCAAATTAAAATCAAGCGGCTTAATTTTTCTCACGTCGTAGAGGGCAGGAACTTCAATGCTATTTTTTTCCGCAAGCTCTCTTGTTTTTATGATTGTCTTAACGGCTGCGCCGTGAGCAAGCAAAGCAAATTTAGTGCCCTGACTGCAGTCAGGCAGGCCGTCAGAAATTTTTACGATACCGTCATTTTTAATTTCAGGGCTTAAATTTTTTTCCGAGATACTTCCGCGAGGATAACGGATTAACGTCGGCCCGTTTCGTTTTGACGCAATCAGCATAGCTTCTTTCAATGAATTTTCATCACACGGCGCGTAAATTTCGAGATTAGGAATTGCTCTGCACCACGAAATATCTAAAACTCCCTGATGAGTATCGCCGTCAGAGCCTGAAAGTCCTGCGCGGTCCACCATGATAACAACGGGCAAGTTTTGAAGCGCGATGTCGTGCATTAACTGATCCATAGCACGCTGTAAAAATGTGGAGTAAATGAAAACCCACGGGCGCATACCTCCTGCCGCGAGCCCTGCCGCCATTGTAAGCATATGGCTTTCAGCTATTCCAACGTCAAAAAATCTGTCAGGAAATTCACGCGCAAATTTTTCGAGTTTTACGCCCGTAACCATTGCCGCAGTGAAGCAGATTATTTTTTCGTCATTGAGTGCTAACTCTTCGGCGATTTTAGAAGCGGCTTCGCTCCAAGTCCGGGATTTTTTTTCGTTCGCCGGTGAGAGCTGATGATATTTTGTCGGGTCTGCTTCAGCTTCGGGGAGCCCTTTGCCCTTTATGGTGTTAAAGTGCAAGATAACGGGCTTGTCGTAATTTTTTGCAAGCTCAAAAATCTCTTCGGCCTTTTTAATGTTATGCCCGTCGAAAGGCCCCCAGTAATTAACGTCGAGCTCATCGAAAATATTATTAGGCTTTAACATAAACTTGAAAGTGTCGCGGATTTTTTCGAGCCCGTGAACTAAATTGACTCCGCCCTTGCTCTTGATAGTATTTTTTATTCTCTTGTAAAAATTATTTGCAGAAAGACGTGCGAGTACCGTCGAAAATCCTCCGACGCGGTTGCTTATCGAGTGCCGGTTGTCGTTGAGAATAATTATCACTTTCGTGCCGGTCTCGTGAACATAATTCAACGCCTCAAGGGCAAGCCCGTTAATTAATGACGCATCGCCTATGAACGCTATAACGTGCCTCTTCTCGTGCAGTAAATCTCTTGCCTTCGCGTAGCCTAACGCCGCTGAAATTGAAGTGCTGCTGTGCCCGGTATTGAAATGGTCGCAGGGACTTTCGCTGCGTCTCGGAAAACCTGCGATGCCGTCCTTTAATCTCAACGTTGAAAACTTATCGAACCTGTCAGTCAAAATTTTATACGGGTACGACTGATGGCCGACATCAAAAATAATTCTGTCGTTTAACGGATCGAATTTTCTCAGCATTGCTATAGTCAGTTCGACAACGCCGAGCGACGAGCCTAAATGACCGCCGTTTTTTTTCACGGTGTCTACAATAACTGCCCGCACCTCATCGGCAAGCACGGGCAGATCTTTTTCATCAATACGCAGTAAATCTTCTCTTGTAAAACCTGATTTTAGAAATTTCATATCACCTTGAATAAAATTTAATCGAAACGCTTGAACTCGTACGCAGCAAACTGCGCTATTAATTGCAGTGAGACAAGCTGTGAACGGTCGAGCGCGGTTCTTCCCTCCTGACCTCCGAGCGCAATAAGTCCGACGAGCGAATTATCATCGCAGACCGGGAAAATATATTTCATCGAAGAAGATTTAATAATCTCTTTCCAGTTTACAGGACAGCCGGCAAGCCCCCACGTCCTGAAGATAGCGTCAGGATTTTTTTCAGTGAGATTGTAGGAAGCCTCACTGACTTTTTCGCTTGAGACAGCTCCGCCCGATGACGGCAGAAGCGTAGTATCTGAATTTGCTTTGAAGTGTCCCGTTCTGTTTTCGGAAATGATATAGCCCTTGCGTGATTTGTCCCAAACTGCTAAAAGACAATTTTTCATTCTGCTCTGTTCCATGAAAACATCAACGAGGAGCGAGAAAAATTTTTCTTTATTCCCTGCTGCCCGTAAGACTTTCAAAACGTTTGAGAGCGAAAGGACTGTGAACTCTCCAGTTGAAATATTCGCTTCATTTTCTCTCGACTGCTGACGGAGATTATTAATAGCTATGGCCCTGACGGCGAGATTGCCGAGAAGTTCCATGAAGTTCATCATTTGCTCGTCGGGAAGTTTGTCCCACTGCATTACGCAGAATAAACGGCAGTCTCCTTCCGTTATGGGCAGGACGATCTCAACGGGCAAATCTTTTTTCGTTATTACGGGGGTCGGCGGAAGAATCTGTGAAGCGAAAATTCCTTCACGCGCAGGGATATTATCGGCCTGTCCGTTAAAGACAGTCAAATAATTTCCTTCGTCCCTCAAAATTGTTACGGACTTAGGGAACAAACTTTCCTGAAGCACATCGGCCAAGAACGAGGCGAAATATTGAAGCGGCATCGGCTCAAAAATTGAAGCAAGCGTGCTTTTCGTTGCAAGTATCATGTAGGAAAGCCGCGATAATTTTTTCTCCGTCTCTGAAATTTTTTTGAAGTTCTGCCACAATCTTATTAACCCTGCGCAAGGTTTTAACTCTTCGAGCAGTGCCTGCGGATTTTCCGGCAGTTCCTTGAGCAGAATATAGACTTCCCACTCGGAACCGCGAACGCGAATAACGCCCGGCCATTCGTTGCTGCTGTTTGAAAATTCAAGCTCAAAATTTTCTTTTGCTATTCCTGACGCAAAAAGACTTGTGATATTGTCCTTCAGCGTTAAACTCTCCGGGACAATCCCGGCTGCGTCAATCACGCTCAGCGTGTCCGCGCTCACCTTTTCAACTACGAGAGCCTTAATATTTTTTTCGTTGAGGAAGTCGGTTAAAATTTTTAACGCGCCTCCGGTAATTATAAAATCTGTTTTGCTGTAAAGTTCTTTAATATTTTCGGACATTGTTTTGAAACACACCTCCGGAAAAATTTTTGTTAGTTCTATTTTATCGCTTTTTTCTTTCAAAATCGTATAATTATACTCAATCAAGATTTAAGAATTTTTAGAAAGGCGTTTTGTAATATAATGATTGAAGTACATCGTCTGAACGGCGAAGCATTTTTGCTAAACTCTGACATGATTGAAACGATCGACGTAACGCCAGATACAGTTTTACGATTGCTTAACGGGCACAGATACGTCGTGAGGGAAAAAGTCCGCGACGTGTACAAAAAAATTATAGCCTTCAGAAAAGCGGCAGGGTATACCTGCATAATCGCAAACACTAAAGACGAATCGTAATAGAACGGCAGAGGTGGATTCATTTTGGATTTAACAAGTCTCATAGGATTTCTGGCAACATGGATACTAGTTATCGCGTCAATGGCTGCGGGCGGTAATCTCGGAGCATATATTGACATTCCTTCGGTCATGATTACTCTGGGCGGAGCAATAGGCGCGACTGTCATTTCAAACCCCGGCAACAGATTAAAAGCTGTCGGCGGAGCTTTGAAGAGCGTATTTATTTCTCACGCTCCCGATTTAATAGGCATGGTTCAAATGATAGTGAGTTTTGCGGAAAAAGCACGTCGTGAAGGTTTATTATCACTTGAAGCTGACGTTGCGGAAGTTGAAAGCGATTTCATGAGAAAAGCGATTCAGCTTGTAGTTGACGGCACCGACCCTGAACTTGTCAGAGCAATTTTAGACACTGAAATCGGAGTTTTTGAGGACAGGCACAGCGCTAATAAATCAGTTTTTGATACTCTTGCTGAGTTTGGACCTTCGTTCGGAATGATAGGAACTCTTATAGGACTTATAGCAATGTTGGGAAACCTGCAAGATGTCAACGCGCTTGGTCCCGGTATGGCTGTAGCGCTTATAACGACGATGTACGGCTCAATGCTTGCAAACATGTTCGCAATTCCCACAGCAAAAAAACTTGCGGCGCGTTCGGCACAGGAAGTTAAATCAATGGAACTTATGGTCGAGGGAATTTTGGCTATTCAGGCTGGAGAGAACCCAAGAATAGTTGAAGAAAAACTGAAAGTATATCTGCCGCCGAAGATGCGCGAAGCATTCGGACAGGAGGAGGCTTAATCAATGGCACGTCAGAAAAAACCTGAAGAGCCGGGTTTATCAGCTCCGTTCTACATGGGAACTTACGGAGACATGGTTACGCTTATATTATGTTTTTTTATATTATTATTCGCCATGTCTTCGATAGATGCGCAGAAATTTCAGAAGGCACTTTTGTCATTGAGAGGCTCGCTTGGAGTTTTGAAAGGCGGAGTTACAACTGAAGAATCTCAGGATCCGAATAAAAGCGGCGAAGTCGGCACAAGCCCCGGAGCAAGCGAACGTGTTGAACTTGACACGAGACATGTTGCCTACACTTTAAATTCTTTTCTGCGTTCTGAAAATTTAACGAGGGATATTCAGGTTTCGATTAATCAGCGCGGTGTTGCTGTTTCAATAAGCGACCAGTTTTTATTCCAGCCCGGGCGCGCGGATTTAAGACCCGAAGGGCAGAGAGCTTTGTATAAAATTTCCGAGCTTGTAAGAGACAGAGTTCCAGCCGCCGCAATTGAAGGACATACTGACGCAGGGATTTTAAACGGCGGAATTTATCGTGATAACTGGGGACTGAGTGCAATGAGAGCCGCCGCAGTTGCAAGTTATATGGAGCGTGCAGGAGGTTTTGATCCGACGAAACTGCAGGCTGTGGGTTTCAGTTCCGCGCAGCCGATTGTCCCGAACGATACGCCTGAACACAGAGCTTTAAATCGCCGCGTCGAAATAGTATTTTTATCTCAGTACCCGAAACGATAGATATTTTTAATAAATTAAGTGATTAATTTTACACAGGGAGGAAAACAGAAAATCCTATGAAACGCATATTAATATTCGCAATAGTCGGTCTTGTAATGTTCGGAGCAGGGTTCGGCGGAGGATTGATTTTAGGACGCACGATGGCTCCGAAGGATAATAACGAAATCGGTGCAGGTCGCGTAATTCAAAACCCCGGTCCCATAGTTTCAATCGGACAGTTCACAAGCAATCTTGCCGGAGCAGGAAGACATGTTATCGACTGCAATTTAGCGTTAGAGCTTGTCGAAAAGGACGGAGCTTCGGCTCTCATTCAGACCCCGGGCTGGCTGAACAGAATACGAAGCGAAATCTTCATGCTCTTGAAAGACAGAGTTTATGATGATTTAACGAGTGCTGAAGGAGCATTGCAGCTCGCAGGAGATATAAAGCGTTCGTTAAACAGGATGCTTCCTGATGTCGGCGGAGAGGCACCGGTTGTAAATGTTTTATTTGAGAGCATGATTTTGCAGTAGGTAAAATAAAAAATGCCTGATGTATTATCGCAAAATGCCATTGACGATTTATTAAAGTCAATTTCAAGTGGCGCAAATATTGATGACATTGCCGCAAAGGCTGACGAATACGCGAAGTTAAAAATTTACGATTTCAAGCGTCCTGATAAATTCAGCAAGGATCAGCTGCGTGTAAT
>JAFSXR010000071.1 GCA_017443985.1 Synergistaceae bacterium | reverse complement strand
GACTAGTGTAGCGTCAACAAGTCCCATTTTGCGAGCCTGTTCGATTGCGTCAATAAGCCCGGCATCTTCTGCCATAGCTACGGAAATTCTTTTGCGGCCTTTTTCTTTGCAAAGTTTTGCGGCTTCTTCAATTAATTTTGATAATGAACGTATCTGTTCCATTTTGAAAAATTCCTCCTGATTAAATGATTCTATAATTATAGATTATTTTTTGTAATCCTTAAATTTTTATTATTAAATTATTTATTCCGAGTGCCGCGTAATAGTCAAGACTGCTTGCTATTTTCGTTAAAATTCTAATTCCTGCGTTTGAAGCTGTATCTTCAGGATTTTGAATTTCAACACGTTGAGAGGCGGTTAATGTTTGGCAGTTATCGCGTATTCTGATTGTAACTTGTTCGTCTTTCAAGAAAACTTTTATATCTATTCGATTTTTTCTCTCATTGAAGCCTGATTCAATTATAATCATGCTCATCTCTTCGATTGCCAGACCTGTGTAATAGCTTCTTCTTTTATCTATTCCATGCCCTGAACAGAAATTTACAATTTTTTCTGAAATATTTATTGCGTCTTTTTTGCATGTAATTGTAGAAATATATTGATCCTTTTCAGGTACATCAAAATTTTCAGGAAGCAGCAAAATATCTTCAAGCGAAGTAATAAATCTTTTCTTTTTTATGCAGACGTAAATTAAAATCGAAAGAAATACGGCAGATTTTCCGACAACAAAAGACAGGAATAAAGTGCTGAAGTCCATAAGATTAAGGAACAAAAGAGCAAATAAAAAAACAAAGCCGAATCCGTCCATGAAACTTATATAATTTGCAAGAAATTTTTTCTTTGTGGCTTGGCAGTAATTCATGTAAAACAAGTTCAAAGCATAAGGAATTAAATAAAGTCCGTAAATTCTAAGACCGTAGACAGCTTCATTAAAAGAAGTTGAATCGTCCTGCATATAAAGGTCTACTAACAACGGCGCGGCCAAAAATACTATTAAGATAATCAAACCCATAAAATAAAATATTTTTAATATTGCAAGCTTCATTAAGCGCAATAAAGCATTTTTATCCTGCTCGCCGTAAAACACTCCTGACGCAGATAAAGAAACAGAGCCGAAAGCCTTAGGAAAACCACTTAAAAAAGTTGCACAGTTATTAGCGACTGTCCAAGCTAACATTCCGGCAGGGCCTCCCCAATACAATGCCATACTATTAAAAGATAAATCTCTTAAAAAAGTCGCTATTCTGTTAAAAATTTGAGGAATACCGCATGATAAAGGCTCTTTTAATCCTGATAAAGAAAAAGACGGACGGAATAAAGAATTTCCCACGAAAATATGTCTTAGCAAAACGAAAAGGGAACAATAATAACTTAATGAAGTCGCTAAGGCTACTCCTAACATGTTCCAATTTGTGAATTGAACAACGAATAAATCGCAGGCTATATTCACACCGCAAAGCATATTAGTAGAAGAAACTATCCTTTTTTTATCGCCCTCAAGCTGTACAATAGGAATAAGCAGTGAACATAGCATAATAGCAGGAATGCCCGGTGCAAATCCCCTAACATATTGAGACATTAAAGGTAAAAAATTTTCTTTGCCTTTTGAGAATACAAGGAATGAAAATATCTGCGGGAAAACAATAAAAATAGCGGCTACAAATGTTCCAAATAATATACAGAAAGAAAATGATGAAGAAAAAATTTTATTTGCTTTTTTTGCATCGCCGCTGCCGATAAGATTTCCGCACACTACTGCACAGCCTGATGACAATATTCCGGCTATTAACTCAATCAAAACACGCATAGGAGCTAAAAGTCCGAAAGCAATCATTGCCTCTTCGCCAAGAAAATTTCCGACAATTACTCCGTCTATTGTCAGACCCAGCAGCGTAATAAACGTGGAAATAAGATAAGTCAAAAATAATCCGTCCATGACAGATGAAATTATTTCATCTTATTCAGTGTATCGAAACATATTTATAATTTTTTTCATAATTAAATAACTTCCCAAAAAATTAGGAATGAAAAACCAAAAAATTAATTTATCATTCCTAAATTAAATTCCTAACTCCTACTTTCTAATTCCTAATTGCTTTATTCAAGCCACTGGTCGAGATTTTTTTGATATAAGTCTAAAAGTTTTCGCGTAACGTCTCCTGGCTTACCGTTGTTTAACGTAATTCCGCCGACTTTCACGACAGGCACGACCATTTTAATGCTTCCCGTGATAAACGCTTCGGCCGCGTTGTCGCTGGCAAGTTCTGACCATAACGGGCAGCGTTCTTCAACTTTATAGCCCTCTTTTTTTGCAAGCTCAAGAATTGCGGTGCGCGTCGTGCCCTTTAACACTCTCGATAACGGAGCAGTGATTATGGTTCCGTTCTTCAAGACTAAAAAGAAATTGCTGTGTCCGCATTCCGTTATTTCGCCGCCGGGACAATATAAAACGTCGCTCACTCCTGCCGCAGCTTTGAATGTCATTCGATAGTCAACATTTTTGACTGACGGCTCGTTGCGTCCGACCGGGACGGGGTTGAGCGTCATTCCCTTTTCAAATTCTTCCTTCGTGAGATAGCCGGGCTCATCGAAAATCACGAAAAATCTCGGATTCAAGAAGCAGCCTTTCTCTGTGTCAAAAGCGTCTCCGCCGGTCAAAAATGTTCTGACCCTAGCGTCCCTTCCGAGTTTTGCAACTCCGTCGCGAATTACTTTCTTCATAAATTCAACGTCGGGAATATTTTCAATGCCGGAACTTTTTGCGCTGTTGATAAAGCGCGTCATGTGCGGCGTGAGCATTAGCGGCTTTAATTTGAAAGTTGCAAGAGCCTCAAAAACTCCTACGCCCCTTTGAATAATTAAATCTGAAAGCGGCAGAACGGCCTCTTCAGGTTTCACGAATTTTCCGTCAACGTAACATAACAGCATAATTTTTCACCTCTAAAAAATTTATTTTTTATCCTTCGGAATTTCCGCAGGTCTGTCGAACGGGTCAATAAATTTATTCTGGCCAAGCGATGCAGGAGAATTTGGAAATGCTTTCACGGCAAGCGACAAGCCTATAGTGTCATTACCGCCGGAAGTCCTGTCGTTCCTGTAATGTAAATCCCAGACCATGCAGTCCGTAACCCATTGAATACTATAAAACATTTCGTCAAAAACTTTTTCGTCAAGGTCATAGCTTCCGCGAACGCCTAAAAAAACTTCGCGCCCGACGGGAAATCTTATGCGCTGATGTACTCTTTGACGCTTTTTATATTGATCCCAGTGCATGGGACTTTCTCCCCAGACACTTTGCCTTTCATAGCCTGTGCCGAGTTCGACAGAGCCTAAATTATAGCGCAGCCCCGTAAAACTTCTGAACATTTCGTGGTCAGACTTATCATTATCATAGAAAAAAGCGATGCCTTCGCTCGATGAAAATAATTCAACGTTGCCCTTTTCATGTATTTTGCGTTCAAAATAATTTTTTAAGCCGACAGCGTATCTTGTAACTGCTGAACCGTCCAGCTGGCCGTGAATTGTTTCCTGAAATCTTCCGTAGGCCGCTGAAATTACCATCCACGAATATTTTGAGCTCTTGAAATACGGCGTCGTGATTATAAGTTCGGGCCTTCTTTCAAGTCTGCCCTTAAATTCGGTTTTAGTATCTTTCTGGTCCTCAATGTATTCGTTATCATGCCAGCGTAAAGTCGTGTCCCAGCCGTTATATCTATAAGAAAGCGCGACACGGGGCCTAAAGACCCTGTCTCTCCACGCATCGTCCCAAGAATGTTCAAAGCCTGCGGATAAAAAAAGGTTGCTCCCTAAATCCTGATCAATTCCGACTAATGCCTCCCAGCCGGTTTTGTTTGCCCACGCTACGCCGATGGAAGCGTGGCCTGTATCCCAGCCTATTGAACCTGTAATTCCTGCGCCCGCCCCACGAGTGCTGCTGCGCTGAAAATACGGAAGGAATGAATAAGTTACGGCGCGGCGTTTGAATTGCACGACGTAATCAAGAGGAGACGTGAATAAATATTTACTCCCTAAATAAATTCTTGGCCTCTTAGCGACGAGTTTTTTTCCGGGAATGAATGAAATTTTTTTAGCTTCGAGTCTGTAGTGCGGGTGGTCAAGTGCGCACGTAGTCAAAACAACATTTTTCCATTCGAGTAAATAATCCGCCGGTTCGCCGTGCACGAGTTTGCGCTCTTTGGCAAGTTCCCAAGGCATGACGTTAATGTCTTCTCCGTATACGTAAAGCACTCCGTCGTTCTCGCCAACCGGAACAATGGACCTTGCGCCCGTTAAAATTCCCTCTTGAGTGTTTAAGTCGTAATTAAGATTGTCGCCCTTTATAACTCTTTCGCCGTCCGTTATGACTACCTGCTGATTAGGAAGCGGCATCGCCTGAACTTTCTGCGTGTCAGCGTCATAGTCAAGACGTTCGGCCATTATCGAAATATTGTCATAAGTTAAAATGGCGTTGCCCTCCGCGAGGGCGTGGCCTGTTTCGTCATTAAAAGAGACTCTGTCGGCATTGAGAGTAACTTTGTCCGACGGTTTAGTTTCTTTATCAAGTTCCTGATATTCATTAATATAATAATTTTCAAAATCCGCTGACATTGCAGGACATGAAAACGCTGCTGTAAAAATTAAAATTAAAATTATTATTTTGCTACTGGCTTTACCCATTGGATTACGCCTCCCTGTTCTAATAATATCACGCCGGAGTTATCCATGCTTGCCATAGGAGTTCTCAATAAAAATTCTGTGTCGTAAATTACAAGGCCCTCAGGAAAAGTGAAAGTGTTGTTTTCCTGCCGCCAGTCTAATCTCGAACTTTCAAGCGTCCAAATTCTTTTTTTAGTGTCGAGTTTTCCTCGAAGGCCGTTGACGGTCGCCACTGACTGGTCAAAAGAATAAACCCCTTCGCGCCCGAAAAAACTCCATTCGCCGCCGTCGTTATGAATTTCTCTTACAACGTCGAGCGATTTAACGGTGAATAAATTTCCCTCACGGTCAAGGTAAGGAATTTTTACGCGCCATATATCGCCGGAGACTTCACGCGAGAATTGAATATTCTCCATGACGATGCCGGGCATACGCATTAAACTTTCACGCAATAAATCAACGTCAAGCTGCATATCGCGCATGGCAAAACGAACGAGAACGACAATGCCGATAAAAAGCGCGAATATAAAAATTTTTACGGGCGATAATTTTATTTTGAGCTTCATAAGTTTTTATTTTTGTAAACTTCACCGCGAGAGCCCAAAAAAATAAACGCTTATCTCTTGATTTTCTTTATCCATATCTAAGAGAAGCCGCCATTTTCCAACTCGCAAACGATAACCATCACGACCGGCAAGTTTTTTTATGTCAAGTAATTGCGGTTCATATTGAAGTCTACAAATTGCGTCTTTTATTCTGCCTTTATCAGGCTCAGGTGTTTGCTTCAACTTACGCTTAACCGCGTCATGTATTTGAACATTCCACATTTTGTCTACAGCCCTTCTAAAAATTCTTCAAGCGTCAGCATTTTTCCGTTCCTTGCATCTTCACGCCCTCTTCTAAGTCCTTCTTCCTCTTCGGGTGTCAAGGGCAAGTCCGCCCAACTCTCGTCGTCATCTTCAACATCAGACCAGCGCAAATATTTTGCATACTTCAATAAATCTTTAATATTCCGTTCATTGAATGACGGCAGCATAGCTTCAAGTTCTTCACGCTCTGTTAATGCCTCAGCAATCATTCTTAATTCCTCCTAATATTCTTTACTCCCAAACAATTTTCCATGAGGAGCCTTCACGAGTTACGCCCAGCGTTTTTGAAATTAATGACTTAATAAATAAAGCCCTCTGAGTAACTATAACCTTTGCGCGCTCCTCGCCCACCCAGTCAATTCTAAATTTGCCTTTTCTAAGATTTGCCATGAAGTCCGTAGCCTTTGCCACCCTCTTCGCAAAATTTTCACGCGAAATATTTTTCTGCGAATTTTCCGACAGCATGTCATACATTGCAACTGAATCTAAATCCGCCCACAGCGATAAAAATTTTCTCAGCACAGTCTCACGGCTTGAATACGTGCTGTCAATATTCATCGGTCTTGTATTTTTTGCGGTCTGCGCAGTTTTCGGCGTAACGTCCTTCGATTTCGGCGAACGTTCCCTGACTGATTTAAGAAAGTCGTCCATGTCCTGCGAGGCTGTATTTTCAGCAAAGAGCGGCGGTGTCGGCCTTCTTGGAATTGCAGGAGCGGGCGGAGGCGTTGCGGCTTTTTCATTCTCTGCTTTTTTCCTTGTATTTCTTTTCGGAAGGGTCATTACGACAACTTCCTGCTTTTTATTCTCAACAGGTGCGGGAGCTTCCTCAGGAGTGAACGAAAAAATCCTCTCGTTCTGGCTCATGCCTTTTAATGAAATTATATAGTCTTTATTCGTCTGCTTAGGGAAAAATACAAGGCCCTGAACAACTCCTCCGGCAGGGTAATCAAGAGCCGAGTCATACTTAACGGGCTTGATACGTTCGCCGGACGCAGCCAAGAGAGTTATATTTTCGCTAACCGGCGCAACACTTACCGGCCTTATTCCGAAAGAATATATGCTCACTAAAAAAGTTTCAGCAGTATCGAGTTTTAATTCAGAGATAAAATTTTTTTTGAATTTTTCGCGTTCAGCATCGCTCATGTTTGAGCGCAGTGCTTCGGACTCGACCCACGAGTCCGTTAATTCTTCCGGGTAATGAACAATCCAGACAAAACAATCTTGGCCCCAGTGAGCTGAAGTCCAACGCTCTAAAATTCTTACGGTCTCGTCAAACGGATTTATTTCGGCGGCGTGGACGTATGACGGAAAGTAAAAAAAATTACCCGCCGCTAAAAGCATAACGGGTAATAATAATGCACGTTTAATTAACGCTCTGCTCTGGAGGAAGCTCAAAATTTCCACCGCCATTATTAACTGTTCCCGAGTTTGTAGGCTCGCCGTAGCTGTTACGGTTAAAGACATCGCGCTTTATAATCGTATCTCTGTCGGGATTGTAGCCGCTGCCCTGCTGCTGTGTATTTTCACCGGGCATAGAGCTTGTAATATTATTTTCAGGTTTCTGCAAACTTATCGGGATCGGATACGCCGAGACGACACAGTCGCCGGAAGTCTGCAAAAAAGTTACTGCTCCTACGGGAATTTTCAGAGAGTTTCCGCGAATGAAAACGCCGCTGACGAGTCCCACCGGGCCAAGCAAAGCCGCGCCCGCAATGCTGGCAGCTCCTGCTCCGATAACTGCACCCTCGCCGCGATCTCCCGTCTTTCTTGCCTCTTTTATGGCTGTCTGGGACTCTTTGCCTATATAAACAAGCGGCCTTTGAGTTCCTAACGGTTTAAGCTCATTAAAAGAAAGCCTTACTTCACCGGGAACACCGAACATTCTCGGACGCTTTACATCTCTGACTTCAGTTATTAATAAAGAACCGGCCGGAGCGACGAGACATTGATTAACGATTAAATCACTTGTAAGCTCAAGCCTGACAAAATCTCCAACACGCGAAGTAGCAGGGGTTAGCTCGTCCATAAATCTGAATTTCATTACCGTGTCGCTGGGTAAATTTACGGGGCGTGCCGTTACGGGATCCATCACTAAAGTAGCTAAAAGGCTTTCAACTCTCATGACGATGGGATTTCCGCCGCGTGAAGCACCCGTTAAATTAACTTCTAAATCTTCAAGCCTCCGCGCAGCAGGTTCGGACGCACGGATTTTTTTATCGACAACCCATTCGGCTATAGCCAGCTTGAACATCATTGAAGGCTGTTCGTCCGTGCCTATGTCGAGAAAATTTAATATAGCCGCGTGTCTTTCCGCCATAGTTCCCGGAAGACTGCGCCCGAATAAATCTTCTTCGACTTTTGCAAGCCTCTCAATCAAGCCGCCCTGAAGAACATAACCGTAAATAATTTTTTCAATCTGCGACATCATCTGCTGAGACGAGCCCGTAGTTAAATCAGGGGCAGGCACTGCATCCGACGCAAAGCAAACTGATGAAGCAAAAACAAATAATATTAAAGCGCAAATTTTTACAGCCTTCATTAATTAATCAAGCCTCCTTTACTTTTTCGCGCATGTAATCGACAGCCGCGCTGATAAAACCGTCAAAAAGCGGATGAGGTCTGACGGGTCGGGATTTTAATTCGCTGTGAAATTGTCCGCCCACGTACCATTTATGGCCGGGCAGCTCGACTATTTCAACTAAATCGCGCTCAGTGCATACGCCCGAAATTTTTAGTCCTGCGTTTTCAAGGCGTTCACGATAAGCGTTATTAAATTCATACCTGTGTCTGTGGCGTTCGGTGATTTTTGAAACTCCGTAAGCTGCGGCGGCCTTCGTTCCTTCTACTAAGTCGCAGGGATACGCGCCGAGCCTCATCGTTCCGCCCAAGTCCTTCAAATTTTCCTGATCTTCCATTAAGTGAATTACCGGGTGAAGAGTTGCAGGGTGCATTTCTTTGCTGTGAGCGTCATGAAGTTTGCAGACGTTGCGGGCAAATTCCACGACCATCATCTGCATTCCCAGACAAATTCCGAACAAAGGCACGTTATTTTCACGGGCATATTTAGCGGCGTTAATCATTCCTTCAATTCCGCGATCTCCAAAGCCGCCGGGAATCAAAATTCCGTCAGCGAAGCTCAAAATTTTTTCCGGCGTTTCATGCTCTAAATCTTCTGACTCGACAGAAATAATATTTACTCTGACGTTGTGAGCAATTCCGGCATGATGAAGAGCCTCGACAACGCTCAAATAAGCGTCCTTATGCTGGACATATTTGCCGACAAGCGCAATTTTAACTTCTTCGGGAGGGTTAATGTACCTGTCAACAACTCTGTGCCAGTCGCTTAAATCGGGCTCGTTATCATACGGAAGGCCAAGATACTTCAAAATTAAATCGTCAAGCCCCTGCCTGTGCAGGCTGATAGGCACGTTATAAATTGTCGTCTCGTCCATGACTTCTATAACGGCTTCAACGGGAACGTTACAGAAAAGAGCAATTTTATTCTTCATTCCGTCGTCCATGTGATGACTTGTTCTGCACACGAGCATGTGAGGCTGAATGCCTATGCGCCGCAATTCCTGAACGCTGTGCTGAGTCGGTTTAGTCTTTAATTCTTTTGCGGCTTCGAGATACGGGACTAAAGTTACATGACAGTAAACTACATTTTCGCGTCCGACCTTGACCGCCATTTGACGAATGGCCTCTAAGAAGGGCTGGCTCTCAATGTCGCCGACGGTGCCGCCGATTTCGACAATTAAAACGTCAAGCCCCTCGCCTGCTTTAATAATTCTTTCCTGAATTTCGTTCGTAATGTGGGGGATTACCTGAACAGTCCCGCCCAGATAATCGCCGCGCCGTTCTTTTTTTATTACGCTTGAGTAAATTTTCCCGGTCGTTATGGAATTTTTTTCGCTCAAAGTCTCGTCGATAAAACGTTCGTAATGCCCTAAATCTAAATCCGTTTCGGCTCCGTCGTCAGTTACAAAAACCTCGCCGTGCTGAAACGGGTTCATAGTTCCAGCGTCAACGTTCAAATATGGGTCGGCCTTAACGATCGAGACCTTCAAGCCGCGTTTCTTTAACAGAGTTCCGACAGATGCCGCCGTAATTCCTTTTCCTAATGATGAAACTACACCGCCTGTAATAAATACAAATTTTGCCATTTTACCTGCTCAGGTACTTAATCGGATTTACAGGGCTGTTGCCGTTGCGGACTTCAAAATGAAGGTGCGGCCCCGTTGAACGTCCCGTTGTTCCGACTTTAGCTACAAGCTGCCCTGAGGTTACATTCGCTCCTTTTCCTACAAGTAATGTGCTGCAATGAGCGTATAAAGTTGACTGTCCGTTATTATGTTCAATTACAAGGACTTTTCCGTAGCCACCCATCCAGCCGGAATAAACAATTTTTCCAGCTCCGGCGGCTTTAATCGGATCGTTCCTGTTCGCTTTTATGTCAATACCAGTGTGAAAATCTCTGCGCTTCGTGATCGGGTGGTATCTCCAGCCGAAAGGACTGTTAATTCTTCCCATGATCGGCCACCTGAATCCTCCGCTAGTCCTTCTGACTGCGACTTCGCCCTTCTGAGGTTTCTCGGCCCTTTCATTTTTCGCGGCAGTCTTTTGATTTTTAGCAGACACCGCCTTTTTAGCTTCAGCGATTTTCACGTCTTTTTCTCTATGTTCTAAAACGCCTTCAGATTTTGCGCCCGGAAGGAAAACTTCATCGCCGGTCTTTAATGAAGCCGTATTAATATCTGTGTTCGCCATACGAAGTTTATTCATGCTCACGCCGTAGCGTTTTGCTATATCCTCGATTTTTTCGCCCGTCTTCATGACGTAAAAAATTCCGTCCTGATTCGGGATTCTAATCATCGCGCCGGGCCTAAGCCTTGAGGAAGATTTGAAATTATTACTGCCGATAAGAGTATCGACTTCAATTCCTTGAGAGTTCGCGATCGACCACAGCGAGTCGCCTTTTGCTACAACGTACGTCTTTGTTTTAACAGGCTCGACCTTTTCCTTGCCTGCCGCTACTCTCATCTGCCTTGTGCGTACTTCGTCTAAAGTTTCTTCTATTTTGCTTGAGTCGTTTGGAATTAATAAAAGCTGGTTTTCTGAAAGTTTGTTAGCATTTTTGAGGCCGTTGGCGCGTAAAATTTCATCTGCCGTAATATTTCCGTGTGCCGCAGCTATATCTGAAAGCGTTTCGCCGTTTCTTACAACATGCTCGCGCCACGTTACTGCGTTCTCAACCAAGATAGGCGCAATAGGCGCAATAGGCGTGATTATTTCCGCTTTGTCTGTGTCCTCTTCTTCTTCATTTGCAGGTAAACTCGTTCCGTCCTCATTGACGTTTAATATTATGCTCTCGTAATCCGAAAGATATTTAGGGAGCGGTCCGAACTCATCAAGTTTTTCTCGTTCCGCAACAACATCACCGGCAAGCTGAGCATAAAGTCCCTCGCTCTTTGCTCCGTCAAGGTCAGTAACTTCGACCTTAATTAAATTGCCGGTTACTAAAGTTTCTTCTCCGTCAATTCCGCCCCACGCGGCCTCGACTCCGGACGGCGTTGAAAAATCAAAATGCCCCGCCGAAATCATCAGATACGAGGCAAGCCCGAACACACCGCACACAACAAAACCAAAACCCCAGCAGAAAGCCAATGACGCTCCTGCGTGCTTCTTGCCACGTCCTGTCTTACCCTTGTTCTTTGAGTAAGCATTACGCGGCCTGTTTAATTCCGATTTCAAAAAAAATTCCTCCCGACCTGTCGCAATAACTTAAATGAACTTGGTTATTATAACACGGTAAGAGGCAGGAGGCATTTATTTTATAATTCTTCGAGTATCCACGCAGACCAGACCCTTCGCAGCTTATCCGAAATTTTTTTTGCCAGTGAAACATTTTCTCCGGCAGTGCAGACAGACGCGGCGACGCTCCCATAATTGATTAACGATGGGAAGAAAAAATCGCACTCGCCCTGAGAGTCGCAGACGTTCACGGGAATTTTTTTTTCACTCGAAATTTTATGGACGAGTTCATTAATTTCTCTGTCATCTGTCGCGGCAATGACGAATAAAAATTTTTCGTCAATGTCCTCCGGGCTGAAAGCTCTTTTAATTTTCACCGTGTCATCTGGAAATTCATTGAGAAATTTTTTGCTCACGGCTGTTATTTTTGCGCCGCACCGGGATAAAGTTTCAGCTCTTCGCGAAGCAACGCGGCCCCCTCCGATTATTAAAACGTCTTTATCTTTTATATCGATCATCATCGGAAAAAATGGAGGGCGCGAAAAAATTTTCATGCTCAAAATTAATTCACCTTTGCTATGATATTTACTATTCTAAATTTTAACGGGAGTGTAAAAAATTTTGAGAGATAAAAATTCTTCGACAAAAATAATTTTCGTGTTAATGATTTTTTTGCTGACGGCCGCAGGAATTTGCGAGGGCGTTATCGTTGACGGAGCTATCAGGGGAAAGAGCGGACTCTCATACGCCGCTATAAGTTACTCGTTCGACAGCGTGAACGTAACTATCAGGAACAGCACGAAGTATAACGTAAACTTCGGAGGCTCGATGTTATTTCTCGATAAAAATTACAAGGTGCTGGCACGCGCCGAACTGCTCAGCGCAAAAATAAAAAGATACTCATCGCGGAGCTATAAAGCCTTCTTCAGCGAGGGGACGGGCAACGACGCGAAGAGGGCGCGTTATCTTGAGTGGGAGTTTTAATATTTAATACAGGTAGGAGGTAGGAGGTAAAAAAAATTTGATTGTTAATATTTAATTAAACTTTTTTGAAAATGATTGCGGAAAAAATTTTTGATTCTTATTTTTTTAATCAGCTCTGTGAATTTTTGCAGTCGTTGAAAATTTTTGAGATTTTTGTAGTCCCCATTGTAGCCCCCAAAAAATAATTCCCCCGTCTTTCGGGGGAACCGATGAAAATATTATAACACAAACTTTTTTATTTTTCGTCATATGCTATGTCGCCTCCGATAAAATTTCTGCCTCCGACCTGTTCGCAGGCAGTAAGAACAGAAAAGCCCCCTGCCGCAGGGTCAAGAACGACATCGCCTTCAACAGTCGTAGCCGCAATGAGTCTTTTTTGAAGTTCTACAGGCTTGCTGTGAGGGTGAATCTTGTCGGCTTTCTCTTCCCAAACGTCAGGGATCGCGTGGTCAGTCCAGCACGATTTTGCACGGACGGGGGATTTTTGAAACACTATGAGATATTCAGACTTTCGGCGCGTTCGATAGCCCATTCCGATTTTGCCCTTGTCCCAGACTATCATGTCAACAAGATTTAATTCAGTCTCTAAAAACCAGTCCAGCACGCCCTGACACAAATGAAACTTATCGACCCACAAAAATAAATGTCCGCTTCCCTTTAAGACGCGGTTTATTTCGTTGATGAAATTTATAATAGCCGCCTCGTTCATCTGCTGAAGGGAAGAACGGGCCTTGCCTCGTGATTTTCCTTCGTTGCCGTATTTTAATTTGTCGAGAATACCCCGATACTGCGGATCAAAAAATACTGCCGCGATGCTCTTGTCATTAACTGAAGATAAAAGCTCAAAACCCTCTGCACGATTTTTTGAATTAATTAAATATTTACTTTCCCCTTTGAAAATCTGCATTGCAATTTTTTCCCGAAAAATAAAAAAATAAAAAAATTGAGGAGTTAAAAAAATTCCTACCTCTTACCTCCTCACTCCTAACTTTCAACGACTGTTCCAGATGAAGCGCAATTAAGAACAAAGAAGTGCAAGGCCGCTCCGCCCTCCGTAAAAATTTTGCACATTGCCTGAGATAATTTCCCGGCCTTGCCGTGAACTATTGCTATCATGGTCGGGCCTGAACCGCTTATGGCTGTCGCTACACAGTCGGGGTGGTTGGCTATCTCTCTTAAAAATTTTTCGCCCGTTGAGCCCGGAAATAATTTCGCTCTGTGGGGCTGGTGAAGTCTGTCCTCCATTCCCACGCGCAATAAATCCCACTTGCCCATAGCCCAAGCCGCGCACAAAATACTAGCGTGGCTGACGTTAAAAACCGCGTCCTTAAACGGCACGCTGTCGGGCAGAATTTTTCTCGCGTCCTCCGTGTGAACTTGAAAATCAGGAACAGCCGCTATGACGTTCAAGTCATCGGGGAGCGCGGGAAGTTTCACGCAGCGCAGGACTTCTCCGTCCCAGCATGAGACAGTCATTCCGCCGATATAACACGGCACAACGTTATCAGGGTGTCCTTCGATTTTCGTCATGACGCGCAGTAATTCATTCTCTGATTTTTTTGCGTCAGATAATAAATTCGCAAGCACTACTCCGGCGACTACAGCGGTCGATGAACTTCCTAAGCCGCGATTTAACGGAACGGCGTTACAGCTCTCGAAGGCGAAGCCTTTAACAGGGACATTCCACTCATTGCAGGCTTTAATATAACTCGTAACGAGCATATTTTTTGAAGCGTCTGTCAGTTCGTCAACGCCCTCTCCTGAAATTTCGCAGGTGTATTCGCCTTCGGGCAGAATTTCTTTTATCGTGAAGATGTTATAAAGGCTCAAGGCCATTCCTAAAGTGTCAAAGCCTGAGCCTAAATTCGCGGTTGTCGCTGGAACTTTTAATCTGATCATTTCGACTCTAAAACTCTCATTAAATCTTCGAGAGTGTCATTAATTTCAATCGGCTTTCCGACTTGCGACATAGCAGTGTCCGGGTCTTTCAGTCCGTTGCCCGTCAAAATCATTGTTACGGTAATTCCTTCGGGAAGCCTGCCGAGATTTTTGAGTTTTATTAAACCTGCTAACGGAGCGCATGACGCTGGCTCGGCAAAAACTCCGCCCTCTGAAGCTAAAATTTTCTGCGCGGCTAAAATTTCTTCATCAGTTACGGAATTAAATTCACCGCCCGACTCGCTCACTGCGGCCCTTGCTAAATGTGCGCTGACGGGGTTGCCTATCCTGATTGCAGTTGCGATTGTCTCCGGGTTAGGGCAGGGCTTATTGAAAACTAACGGCGCGGCACCTTCAGCCTGGAAGCCCATCATTTTGGGAAGCGCGTTAATCTTTCCGAGCTTCTTATATTCATTGTAGCCTGCCCAGTACGCGCTGATGTTCCCGGCATTTCCTACGGGTATAGCGTGCCAGTCGGGGGCTTGCCCCAAAACGTCGCAGATCTCCCACGCGCCCGAACGCTGACCGATTAATCTGTACGGATTGACGGAGTTGACCATAGCGCAGCCGGTTTTTTCCGCGCCTTCTCTCGCAAGCTCTAAAGCTCTGTCAAAATTTCCCTTCACTGCTATAACTTTTGCTCCGTACATCAAAGCCTGAGCAAGTTTTCCGAGCGCGACCTTACCTGCCGGCAGAAGAACGAAGCACGGAATACCCTGCGAAGCAGCGTACGCCGCCGCCGAAGCTGACGTGTTGCCCGTTGACGCACAAATTACGGCACGCTTGCCCTCTTCAAGTGCCTTAGCTACGGCCAAGACCATGCCCCTGTCTTTGAAAGAGCCCGAAGGGTTACAGCCCTCGAATTTTCCGTAAAGTTTCACGCCGAGCCTTTCACTTACTCGCGGCAGATAAATCAAAGGCGTTGAGCCTTCCTCAAGATTTACATTCGGAGTTGATGATGTAATCGGCAAGAGTTCTCTATAATGTTTTAATACTCCCATAAAAATTTTATTCTCCTTTGAAATTTTAGAAAATTATAATGCAAACCTATGCTAAAATTTTCAACGTTTTATTAAATTTTTATAACAGGACTGAAATTTTTTTATGCAATCACAAAACCTGACTGCCGAACAGGCAGGCGCAAAGAACATTCGCAACCTTGCAATCGTCGCTCATATTGATCACGGCAAGACGACGTTAATAGATTCAATTTTCAGAGCCGCTCAGACTTTTGCGGCACACACCCAAGTAGCCGAGCGCGTCATGGACAGCAACCCGCTCGAACGCGAACGCGGAATAACAATTCGTTCAAAGCCGTGTACGGTCGAATGGAAAGGCTATTTAATTAACCTAATCGACACTCCCGGCCACGCTGACTTCTCCGGCGAAGTCGAGAGAATTTTATCGACGGTTGACAGCGTTATTTTAATTGTTGACGCTAACGAAGGCCCGATGCCCCAGACGCGCTACGTTTTACAGCACGCCTTATCAATCGGAATGAAGCCTTTAGTTTTTATTAATAAAGTTGACCGCGAAGGCGCAGACCCCGACAGAGCATTAAATTTGACGTTCGATTTATTTTTCGAGCTCGGAGCGTCTGACGAGCAGGCAGACTTCCCGGTTTTATACGGCTCCGGCTTAAACGGCTGGGCAGTGAAAGATTTGAAAGACCCGCGCCGCGATAACATGGACGATTTATTTCAAGCTATCATTGATTACGTTCCGGCTCCTGATGTTAATCCGGACAAGCCGTTTTTAATGCAGGTTAGCACGCTTGCATGGAATGAATATGTCGGGCGCATAGGCTGCGGAAAAATTTTACAAGGCCATATAAAAAAATCAGAGCCCTTTGTGCGCGTTTCAACTAAGTGGAACTCTAACGACCACAGCGGCGACGACTGGGAGATAACGGGCAAAGAACACGCAAAAGTCGCGCAGTTATGGGTAACTCGCGGACTTGACAGAGTTGAAGTCGATGAAGTCAGCGCGGGCGACATCGTATGGCTTACCGGCCCAAACGAAATCGACATTGGCGACACCTTCTGCGCTGATGAAATTTCTGATAATCCCTTGAAGCCTCTTTCAATCGAAGAGCCTACGGTCTCAATGTTCTTTCTTGTAAATTCCGGGCCGTTTGCTGGACGCGAAGGCCAAGCCGTAACTTTGAGGCAGTTAAAAGCGCGTTTACAGCGTGAAATGCACGTCAACGTTTCTTTACGCATGGAAGACTTAGGAAGGCCGGACGGCGTAAAAATTTCCGGGCGCGGTGAGTTACAGCTTGGAATTTTGATTGAGGAAATGCGCCGCGAAGGAATGGAGTTCTGTGTCTCAAAGCCCGAAGTCATTATCGAATATAGGGACGGCGTTAAATGCGAACCGTATGAACTTGTTACGATTGACGTTCCCGAAGAATATCAGGGCATAGTCTTTGAGAAGATGTCGCGCAGAAAAGGAAAGGTCATTAACATTGACAACCCCGACAGAGGATTATTAAGAATTGAAATTGAAATCCCGACACGCGGCCTTATAGGCTACAGGGGCGAATTTTTGACGGACACTCGCGGACTTGGCATTATGTCTAACTGCTTCAGCGGTTATAAAGAATGGGCAGGAGATTTAATCACGCGCAACAGGGGCTCACTCGTCAGCGTCAGCACGGGCGAGGCGACAGCGTATCAGCTTGAAATTTTGCAGGAGCGCGGAGTTTTATTTATCTCTCCGCTTGAGCAGGTTTATAACGGAATGATTGTCGGCGAAAATTCCCGGCCCGGCGATATTCCATGCAACCCCACGAAGAAGAAGCAGCAGACTAACCACCGCTCGGCCACTAAAGAATTAACGACCAAGCTCGATGTTCCGCGCAGAATGTCTCTTGAAAAAGCTATGGAATGGATCGAAGCTGATGAGCTTGTCGAAGTTACTCCGCAGTCAGTGAGACTCCGCAAGGCAATTCTTGACGAACTCGAACGCAGAAAAGCAAGACGAACTCCCGTTAATAGCGAGGAGTAAAAAATGAAAAAATTTATATTCCTTGTATTTTTCTTTTTACTTCCTGCCTCCTGCCTCCTAACTCCTACCTCATTCGCCGCAATAACAAGACCCGTATTTTTTGCGATTGAGCCGCAGTATCAGGCCGCAAGAGATTTTCATGAGGGCTTGGCCGCAGTCAAACAAGATGACCGATGGGGCTATATTGATTATCTTGGGCGCGTTGCTGTTCCGTTTGTTCACAGGGTGCCCGAAGCCGGAGATTTTTCAGAGGGTTTTGCTTTTGTCGGAGATCATTACATCGACACGACGGGCACGCCGGCTTTTACGCTAATTGACGAGGACACGGACGAACGAATAGAAAAATTTTTTACGAACGGCCTTCCTTTTTCTCAGGGTCTTGCTGCCGTACAAAGCGGAGGTCAATGGGGCTTCATTGACTTAGCAGGAAATTATGTAATCGTCCCGATGTTCATGCGTGCAGGGTCGTTCAGCGAAAATCTTGCGCCGGTCATGGCGAAGGACGGCCTCTGGGGATATATCGACATGCGCGGAATTTATGTAATCGAGCCGAAATTTTTACGCGCCGGAGAATTTCATGAGGGGCTTGCGCTCGTTAATATCAAAGGCCGCTGGGGCTACATCAACAAAGAAGGCAAAGTCGCGATCAAAGCGTCATACTATGAGGCAGGATTTTTTAATTTCGGCCTTGCTCCCGTTAGGACTCGAAGAAGTTATCGCGGCTGGGGATTTATAAGCCACAAAAATAAATTTGCCATTCCGCGATGGTTTAACAATCTCGGCAATTTCGGCGAAGGGCTCGCACCGGCGGCGGCAGATACGCGCTGGGGGTTTATAAACGTTCGAGGCGACTGGGAGATTACTCCGCAGTTTGAAGATGCCCGCTCTTTCAGTGAAGGGCTTGCGGCAGTGAGAGTCGAAAACTCTTGGGGATTTATAAGGCAGTAAAAATTTTCGCCCCGTCTCGGCAGAAATAAGCCGGGACTTTTTTATTTTTTAAGTCTTTTTTGAAACGAATTTATTTTCTTCAATGTAGTATCGCCACAAAAAATTTTTATATTCTTCAGCATAATCGATATTAATTCGCGGAGAAGTTTTTATTTTTATGTCGTTAATTCCGCCGTCAAGAATATAAATTTTTTCGCCGCATAAATCCTGTCCGTTGTCATCTTTTTTAATTTCTAAAGCCGTACATAATTTTCCGGGTCCGTTGCATAAATTTTTAATCGCGTCAGTTTTTCTGCGTTCTTTCATTAAATCAATGCCCTCTAACGGCTCAAGAGCGCGAACTAAAACAGCTTCGGGCATGTTTGGAAGGTTTGCCGTAACGTTAAAACAGTAATACATTCCGTAAATCATATAGACATAAGCAAAACCGCCTTCACGAAATTGAATTTCAGTCCGTGAAGTTCTTTTGTTGTTGTAAGTGTGAGAGGCTTTGTCCTCCGGGCCTTTATAGGCTTCAACTTCTACAATAATTCCTGACGTTTTATTATGGACAAGAATTTTTCCTAGCAAGTCCCTTGCAACTTCATTAACATCTCTTAAATAAAATTCGCGTGATAATTTTTTCATGATTAAAATTGTAACACTTGACATAACAGAAATAATAAAATAAAATTCTCTACGTTGTAACAAAAATTATTACAGAAAGGAAAATTTAATGATGAAACTCGCAGTAATATGTGCGAATGGCAAAGCAGGAAATTTAATTGTTGAAGAAGCCGTTAATCGCGGAATCGATGTTACAGCAATCGTGAGAGGAGCAAATAAAACAAAAGCCCCTCATGTAATTCAAAAAGATATTTTTGACATTAAGGCCGAAGATTTGAAAGGCTTTGACGTTGTTGTTGATGCTTTCGGAGCATGGACACCCGAAACCTTACCGCTGCACAGCACTTCGTTAAAAGTTGTCTGCGATGCTTTGAGCGGAACTGATACGAGGCTCTTGGTCGTCGGAGGAGCAGGAAGCCTCTATGTAAATCCTGAGCACACAATGCAGTTATATCAGACACCTGATTTTCCTGAAGATTATAAAATTATTGCTACGGCTCAGGTGAAAGAGCTTGACGAGTTACGCAGACGCAATGATGTTAAATGGACTTTCGTAAGTCCGGCAGGAGATTTTCAGGCTGACGGAGCGAGAACGGGAAAATATATTCTTGCAGGTGAAGAATTTACGTTAAATTCAAAGGGCGAAAGTATAATCAGTTATGCGGATTATGCTATTGCCATGATTGACGAGGCTACAAAAGGCAATCACATTCAACAGAGAATCAGCGTTGTAAGGGAGTAATAATCATGAAAAAAATTTTTCTTGCGTTAATGTGTGCAGTATTATTCGCGTCAGTTTCTTTTGCTAATTCAATCAGCGTCGGCAGCATGAATGTTTATAATTTTGATGATATTAAACTTCACGCTTATTCAACGAATGACAACATGAATGATCACTGCTATATCGTTGAAACTCCTGAAGGTTTAGTTTTGATTGAGAGTACAGCTTATAAAGAAAATGTTGCGGCATTGAGCGATTATATTAAATCTCTTAATAAGCCTTTAACAGCGGCTCTGCTCTCATATCATCCGAACGGCTATAAATCTTACGGCGACGTAAAAATTTATGCCACTGAAAACGCCTTAAAGAGCTGGGCCGAAAATGGAAGCGTTTATAATTTAACTCAAAGTTTTATTCAGGCATTGGGTGATAAAGTTGCTGAAGATTTGCCCCAAACCGCAGAAATTATTACTGAAGGCCAAACTCTTAAACTTGCAGGAATTGATTTTAAGATTTTGCATTCTTCCGACGGTGAAGACTATGATATAGAAATCCCGGCCATTAATGCAATTTATCGTCATATGATGGGCTCAAAAACTCATAATATTTTGCCCGCCGTTCCTTACATTGAAGCAGAAATAAACGACCTTAAAAATTATCAGGCTAAAGGCTACACTTTAATTTTAACGAGCCATAACGCCCCCGAAGGTAAAAAAGCAGTTGAAGAGAAAATTTCGTATCTCGAAAAAGTTTTAGAGCTTGCAAAAAATTCAAAGAGCAAAGACGAATTTATAAAAGAAGTTAAAGCATCATTCCCTGATTATGCAGGTGAAGCATACCTCGAAATGAGCGCAGGAGCTTTATTTAATTAGGGGTTAGGAGTGAGGAGTTAGGAATTTTATTTCTAATTCTTCACTCTTAATTTATAATTAAAATAAATAATTTTTTAATGGAGATGTATTTATATTCAAATTTCGAGCAGATTTACAATAGCAATTCACATTTTAACCTGCATAAATTATTTTTATGAAAAATTTTTAATAACGAGTGATTTTTTATCTTCAAGCATTCAGGTTAATCCCGTCATAATCCGGCGCATAATTCTTCAATTAAAAAGCGCAGGCATGATTGATATTTCTCGCGGACGGGGCGGAATGAAACTTGCAAAATCTCTTGAAGAAATTACTTTATATGACGTTTACAAAGCTGTCGACTGTGTGAACGGAAATTTATTTCACTTTC
Organism: Synergistaceae bacterium; assembly: GCA_017443985.1. Taxonomy (GTDB): domain Bacteria; phylum Synergistota; class Synergistia; order Synergistales; family Aminobacteriaceae; genus JAFUXM01. The sequence continues at coordinate 1,228 of JAFSXR010000071.1, read as the reverse complement.
ACGAAAATCCTAATCCTAAATGCCCGGTCGGAAAAAATATTCATTCTGCATTAGACGGAAGCCTCTTAGAAATTCAAAAAACTTTTGAAGATAAATTAAAAAGTATAACAGTAAACGAAATAGCCGAAAAAATTTAAGTGTACTCTGTGCCAAAACGCCTTCTACTGACTAGCTGGCAAATCTATCATATAATAAGGAAAATGTTATAGTATTCAGTAAAAATATTCTTGCAATGAAAAAACTTAGCAAATAAAATTAAATCACCGTATATATTTTCAAATTTCAAAAAATATTCACCAAAATTTTATATGTCAGGAGCGTTTTTATAAGATGCAGATTGATATTAACAGCAGACTTATTGCACTTATCGGTACGCCTCTCGGGCAGTCATTCGCGGCACGTATGCAGAATGCGGCTTATCAGGCGGCAGGGTTTAACATGGTTTACTGCTATTGCGAGGCAGGGAGCGAACACCTCAAAGAAATTATTGACGGAATACGTTACATGCCTACATTCTTAGGCTGTGCGGTTACAAAGCCGAACAAAGAAGAAGTCATGAAATATCTTGATGATTTTGACCCTCTCTGCAAAAAAATCGGCTCTTCAAACACCGTCATTAAAACTGAATCTGGAAAACTCGTCGGCTATAACACTGACGGTTACGGAGCATTAAGAGACTTAAAAGAACATAACGCTCCTATTAAAGATCATGTAATGTTTTCTTTTGGAGCTGGCGGCACGGGGCGTTCTGTATGTCTTGAGCTTGCAGAAGAAGGAGCAAAGAAAATTTATATTTCTTCACGTTCTGAAAAATGTGAAACTTTGAGCGAAGAGATTAATAAATTTTATCCCGGCGTCTGCGTTCCTGTAAGAGCTGCTGACGAGGCAGGAATTAAAAAAGCTCTTGAAGAAACTGACGTAATTCTCAATCTTTCAGGGCTTGGAATGAAGGGCAAAGAAGAATATACATGCGTCGATAAAAAATTATTGAAGCCTTCGCATATTTGCTTTGACGCAACGTATAATCCGGCTGAAACAAGATTTTTGAAGGAAGCTAAAGAAGCCGGCTGTACGACTATTAACGGTCTTGGAATGTCTTTATATCAGGGCTTGCGTCAAATTCAGTTATGGACGGGCGGAAAAGCTGTGCCGCTTGATGTCATGCGCGAAACTTTGATGACAATTCTTGCAGAGAAGGCAGGTAAATAAAAAATGGCGCGTAAATTTT
>JAFSXR010000070.1 GCA_017443985.1 Synergistaceae bacterium | reverse complement strand
TGATATTTTTTTTGCCCGTTTTACTGCCCTTTGCGGCGATCGTCCTTTTTTTCTGCTCGACGTCTCACCAGCGAGGGTTTGTCTCAATTTTTCTTCAGCTGTTTTTTCATTCATTTTATAATTTGTCCGTCCTTAAAACCGCGTCTTACCGTAAAAAAGAGTAACATTTTCTCAAAAAAAATCAACATACAGCAAGGAAATTTTTTTGCCTCAAATATAAAAAAGCCTCCGTATCAACTCTACGGAAGCCGTTATTTTCATAATTAGGTCTTATTCTTTTTCTGGTAGCCTTAACGAGGTTCGAACTCGTGTTTTAGCCTTGAGAGGGCTACGACCTAGACCACTAGTCGATAAGGCCATTTCGTACGGGGGAATGTTATCACGAAAAAATTTTTTTCGCAAGTTTTTTTGAGGGGAGCAAGCAAAATTTTTATGTTAAAATATTTTTATCATGTTCAAAAAAGTTTAGGAAAAGAATTTTTTACAACTACTTTTACAATTACAAAAACTTTTATTTTTTTCAGACCCTACAAAAATTCACAGAGAAAATTAAAAAAATAGAATCGCAAAATTTTTTTCTGCTCGATTTACTACAAACGGCGCAATTATTTTTTAGCAAATTTTTCTATAATCTATGTGCATAAAAAATTTTTATAATGAGGTGATTTATCATGCCTACAGAACGTTACGTCTACAGCCTGAAAGACGGCGACGGCGAGAAGCGTTTATTACTTGGAGGCAAGGGCGCAAACCTTTGCAAAATGGCACAGTCCGGGCTCCCTGTTCCGGCAGGATTTATTTTAACGACAGAAGTCTGCCGCAAATACATGCAGAACCCCAAAATCATGGACGAAGTTTGGGACGATGTTAAAAAATCCGTTGCACAGCTCGAAAAAGAGACTGGCAAGGGCTTCAATGACGGCAAAAATCCTTTACTCGTTTCAGTGCGTTCGGGCGCGCCGATCTCAATGCCCGGAATGATGGAGACAATATTAAATCTTGGCCTCAATGATGAGACGGTCAAAGGGCTTGCTGAAAGTTCCGGCAACAAGAGATTTGCTTACGACAGCTACAGAAGATTTATTCAAATGTTCTCAAGCGTTGTTGACGAAGTAAATTTTGATTTATTTGAAGCCGCCTTAGCCGCGACTAGAAAGGCCGCAGGAGTTGAGCAGGATTATCAAATTCCGGCCGAAGCACTCGAAAAATTATTAGTCGAGTACAAAGCGATTTATAAGAAGGCAACGGGCAATGATTTCCCTTCAGATCCTTGGGTACAGCTTAGAAGAGCCATTGAAGCCGTCTTTAAGAGCTGGAACATTCCCCGCGCAGTTACTTACAGAAAAATTAACAAGATCGACGACAATCTCGGAACGGCTGTAAACGTTATCGCTATGATTTTCGGAAATCTCGGCGACGACTGCGGAACGGGCGTATGCTTCACGCGCAACCCCTCAACCGGCGAAAATAAACTTTACGGCGAATTTTTAATCAACGCTCAGGGCGAGGACGTTGTCGCAGGTATCAGAACGCCGATGCCCATAGCAGAGCTTGAGCAGAAAATGCCGGAAATTTATAAAGAACTTTGCAGACTTACAAGCCATCTTGAAAAAACTTATCACGAGATGCAGGACATCGAGTTCACGATTGAGCGCGGAAAATTATTCCTGCTTCAGACCAGAGCAGGAAAACGAACGGCAAGTGCGGCGGTTAATGTTGCCGTTGACATGGTGAACGAGGGCTTAATCGACACTAAGACCGCGGTAACCAGAGTGTCGCCTGAACAGGTCGAAATGCTTTTACACCGTCAAGTTGATAAATCAGCAAAGCAGGACGTAATCACAAAAGGACTTCCAGCTTCACCGGGAGCAGGCGCAGGAATGTTAGTTTTCTCTGCTGATGAGGCCGAAGAGTGGGCAAGAACAGGCAAGCCCGTAATTTTGGCAAGACCAGAGACAAGCCCCGATGATATTCACGGATTATTCGCTTCTCAGGGCGTTGTAACTTCGAGAGGCGGAACGACATCACACGCTGCTGTCGTTGCTCGCGGAATGGGCAAGCCTGCTGTATGCGGCTGTGAAGAGGCTGTTATCGACGTTGACAAAGAGACCTTAACTGTCGGCGATCGTGTTTTCAATAAAGGCGACTGGGTAACCGTTGACGGAACGACAGGAAACTTCTTGGCCGGCGAAGCAAAAATGGTCGACGCTACATTTACTGAGGACTTCAAAAAAATTCTTGAATGGGCCGACGAGAACGCAAAGTTAAAAGTTTGGACGAACGCTGACACACCCGAAGACGCAAAGAGAGCGCGCGATTTTGGAGCTAAAGGCGTTGGACTTTGCAGAACTGAACATATGTTCATGGGCGTTGACAGACTTCCTACAATGCAGCGTTTAATCGTGGCTTTAACG
>JAFSXR010000069.1 GCA_017443985.1 Synergistaceae bacterium | reverse complement strand
GGTCAGTAACATAAATAATCTTGCGCCCCCTGACAAGGGGGAGAGGGCCTGAAAGGCGAGGGGGTATTATCGAATAAAATAAAAGGAGGATTTTATTAATGTTCAAGTGGCTTGATGAGCATTTTGAAGAAGTGCTTATGGTCATATTCTTAATCCTGATAGCGTGCGTAATGATGCTTCAGGTTATCGTGCGTAAAATTCCGTTTATTCAGTCTCTAACATGGGCTGAAGAATTTTCGCGCTTCATGTGGATTATGAGCGTATTCATTTCGCTTCCCTACACAATCAGAAAAAGCAACATGTTAAGAGTTAATGTGGTGCTTGACCTTTTCCCGCAGGGCCTGCGCAAATCCGTAAATCTTTGCGTCGATATAATCATCGCGGCCTGCATGGCTCTGCTTGCTTATCACTGCATCGAGTGCCTTAACTGGTCGGCCGGAACAATGCTCGCCGGTGCAAAACCTGAAACTTCTCCGGCTATGGGCTGGCCCATGTGGTGGTTGTATGCCGTTGCTTTATTCGGCTTTGTGCTTGGAACATTGAGAGCTGTTCAAATGTTCTGCGTTCATCTTAAAAATTTCGGAGTCAGGGAGCTTACAACGCTCGAACAGACACAGCTTGACGCTAAGGCAGAAGCTGAAGCCGGACTTCGTGCAGAGGGAGGTAAATAAATTATGGCAGCGTTATTAGTTTTCGTTGTATTTCTTGTTGCAATAATTCTTTCAATTCCGATCGGGATCAGCATGGTTTTAGGTTCAGTCGCTCCGATTTTGATGATGGCTCGCGGCGGCGTTATTCCGCAGATTATCGACAACACTCTGAGCGGCGCGAACTCGACACCGATTTTAGCAGTGCCGTTATTCATTCTCGGCGGCGTTATCATGGCTGAGGGCGGAATTTCTAAAAAACTTTTCAACTTCTTCGCATACTTCGTCGGAAGATTCACGGGCGGCGTTCCCTGCGCGGTCGTTTTAACGTGTTTATTTTATGGAGCTATTTCGGGTTCAGGCCCTGCAACAACGGCGGCGGTCGGTGCTATGTGCGTGCCCTTCATGGTCGGGCTTGGCTATGATAAAACATGGGCGGCAGGTTTAATCGCGGTCGCAGGAGGCTTGGGCGTTATAATTCCTCCTTCAATACCGTTCGTTCTTTATTCATTGGCTACGGACGTTTCGACAGGAAAATTATTTTTAGCAGGAATTTTTCCGGGAATTTTAATCGGATTGTTCTTGATGCTCTACGCTGTTTTCTATTGCGCCACGAAGGGCGAGGACAAAGAAAAAATTAAAGCACGTCTGGACGAAATCAGCTCACGCGGTTTCTGGGAATTATTTAAGGAATCTTTCTGGGCTTTGATGTGCCCGATTATAATTTTAGGCGGAATTTACTCAGGATTTTTCACGCCCACTGAAGCGGCTGTCGTGTCAGTTTTCTATGCTCTTATAGTCTGCTTATTCATTGAGCGTTCAATAAAATTAAAAGCCTTGCCGGCATTCTTGGTCAGTTCCGTAAAAACTTACGGCGGACTCGCATTCGTTCTTGCATTCGCTACGGCATTCGGGCGCGTTCTTTCACTCACTCACGCGACGGCGGCTGTGCAGGAATTTATCGTTGCAAACTTCCACAGCTCTGTCGCTGTACTCAGCGTCTGTACAATTATATTCTTAATCTTAGGAATGATTATGGACACGGGCCCGGCGATTATTATTCTTGCGCCTGTTCTTCTTCCTGCCGTTAAAGCACTCGGAGTTAATGACGTTCATTTCGGTGTCGTTCTTGTCTGCTGCTTGTCAATCGGACTTGCAACGCCTCCGTTCGGCCTTGACTTATTCGTAGCCGGAAATATTTCGCAGGATCAGCCTATGTCAGTTGCAAAGAAAGCGTTTCCGTTTATCGTTGCGTTCTTGCTGGCTCTCGCGTTAATCGTTTACGTGCCCTCGATAAGCACTTGGCTCGTTGGATAGGTAGGAGTTAGGAGGTAGGAGTTAGGAATTAAAAAAACTCCTAACCTCTAATTTACTTTTGATTTTAAGGAGAAAAAATAACATGAAAAAAATTATTATTGCTCTGTTAATATTTATTCTCGCGTTGAGTTCATGCGCTTATGCAGCGTCGGAATTTGACGAGACATGGCTCGTTACTTCGGACACTACGGCGAAGGGCGCAGCCGGAAACGTTTTTGCAGAACTTGTCCGCGATAAAGTTAAAGCCGCTGATGCCGGGCTTGTAATCGATTACTTCCCTAACGGCGAACTCGGCGGAGACGCTGACTTATTAAGACAGGCTCAAAAAGGTTATATCGCTATCATGGTCTGCCAGACCGCTCCGGTCGTTTCGTTTATTCCTGAAGTCGCGGTGTTCGACCTTCCGATGGTCTTTGCGCGTTATGACGGAGATACGATCGACGAAGTTTTGAACGGCGATTCGGAATTTCATAAAAAAATGTCGGAGGCTTACGAGAGAGCCGGACTTCATTTGCTCGGCTTTATGCAGAACGCTACATACAGACTTGCGACGGCCAACAAAAATCTTTTGACATTAACCGACTTCAAAGGGCTTCAGATTCGTACAATGGAAAATAAAAACCATATGGACTTCTGGACGGCAATCGGAGCAGAGCCTACGCCGTTAGCATGGGCGGAGCTTTATATCTCGCTTCAGAACGGGACGGTCAACGCTCAGGAGAATGCCGCAGACACTTGCGCTTCAGCTCACTTTGACGAAGTTCAAAAATACTTAGCCTGCACTAATCATATTCTCTATTGCAATCAGATGTGCATTAACGATAAAATTTATAAGGCACTCAAACCAGAGCATAGAGCAGTACTCGAAAAAGCAGTCGCCGAAGCGTTGCAGGAAATGCGCCCGAAACTTGAGTACATTGACAAGAGCAACAAGGATAAACTTAAAGCCGGCGGAATGACGGTCATTGAATACGATAATTCATTCTTCAGCGATGTTCTTGACATTCAAGGCGTTAAAGATCTTTACAAGAGAATTGATGTCGCTACGAACGGACTCGCAAGCACGCTTGAAAAGAGTCTGGCCGACGTTGCCGCAGCAAAAGCTCCAGCACCTGCACCGGCTCCAGTTGAAGAACCTGCGACTGAAAATACAACGGAATAAAATTTTTAAGCAATATAAATGTATAAAATTCCCGGCCGTGAGAAATCATGACCGGGGTTTTTTATGAAATTTTTTAGTCTGGTAAAATACTCAAAAAAATTCAGAAAGGCTGGTTAAATATTTTGAGTCTCGAATTATTCAACGACCTCACAAGAAAAAAAGAAGTCTTTACTCCGATTAAAGAAGGCCAAGTGAGTTTCTATTCATGCGGTCCGACTGTCTACGATTATTTTCATGTCGGAAACGCAAGGCCGTTTATAGTCTTTGACGTTTTAAGACGCTGGCTCGAGCACGAGGGCTATAAAGTAACGTTCGTGCAAAATTTTACTGACATTGACGATAAAATGATACACAGGGCGCATAAAGAAAATATCACCGTGTCTGAGCTTGCCGAAAGATTTATCGCCGAGTATCAAAAGGACGCTGACGCGCTCGGAATACGCCGTCCCGACGTTGCACCGCGTGCCACTGAACACATTGACGAGATAATTAAAACGATCGAAAAAATTATTGCTAACGGTCATGCTTACGTTTCTAACGGCGACGTTTATTTTGACATAAAGAGCTGGCCGAAATACGGCTCACTCTGCAAACAAAATCTTGAGGACCTCGAAGCAGGAGCACGCATTGAGCCCGGCGAAAAGAAAAAAGATCCGCTTGACTTCGCTTTATGGAAAGCTGAAAAGCCCGGCGAACCGTCTTGGGAAAGTCCTTGGGGCAAAGGCCGTCCCGGCTGGCACATTGAATGTTCTGCAATGTCATCAAAATATTTGGGCGAGAACATTGACATTCACTCCGGCGGAGTTGATTTAATGTTCCCTCATCACGAGAACGAGGCCGCGCAGAGCGAAGCAGCTTCAGGAAACGGCAAGCCCTTCGTAAATTATTGGCTGCACAACGGATTTTTGTTAATCGACAGCGAAAAAATGTCGAAGTCGCTCGGAAATTTCCTGACAGCCAGAGCAGCGATTGAAAAATATCCGCCCCTTGCTTTGAGATTTTTTATGTTGAGCGCGCACTACAGAAGCCCGATTAATTTCACGCCCGAAGGACTTGAGCAGGCCGCCGCCGGTGTCTCGCGCTTACGCAACTGCAAGAGCGATTTAGATTTCGCCGCAAGAACACGCAGAGATAACAACGCCGACTTTGACATTAATAAATATCTTGAAGAGTTAAAGGAGCTTCACAAAAAATTTTCCGATGCCATGAACGACGACTTCAACACCGCCGCCGCGATGGGAATTTTGTTTGATGTCGTCTATCTCATTAACACGACGCTGAAAGAAAATGAAAAGCTCCCCGAAGAATTTTTCACGGCCTCGAAAAACGCTCTTGATGAGTACGACGAAATTTTAGGCGTTATCGGCTCGGACGATGCAGAAACAGAACACGACGACGAGAGCGCGGAAATCGAAAAATTAATCAAAGAACGCGCAGAAGCCAGAAAGTCAAAAAATTTTGCACGCTCCGATGAAATTAGAAACTTATTAAAATCTCGCGGAATTGTCCTTGAAGATACTCCGCAGGGCACGAAATGGAAAAGGGAATTAGCGTAAAACATGAAAAGTAAAAATCAATTCTCGTTATTATTAACGCGGCGTTTTCTTCCGTTATTTTTGACGCAGTATTTAGGAGCGTTCAACGATAATTTTTTCAAGAGCGCGTTAATGATGCTGATAACTTACAGGCTGGGGGACGCGGCTGGAGTTGACTCAAGAATTTTAGTTAATGCCGCCGCAGGAGTTTTTATCGCGCCGTTTTTTATTTTTGCGGCACCTGCAAGCGACTTGGCCGACAGATACGACCGCTCGGACTTAATGCGCTGGGTGAAATTTGCTGAAATTGTCGTAATGTCCGGCGCGGCACTGGGCTTTTATATTCATAACGTCTGGCTTTTAATGGCAGTGTTATTTTTAATGGGAGCTCAGTCAACTTTTTTCAGCCCTGCAAAGTACAGCATACTTCCGCAGCATTTGAACGAGGACGAATTAATCGCCGGCAACGGTTTAATTCAAATGGGAACGTATTTAGCGATCTTAACGGGAACGATCGCGGGCGGCCTGATGATTTTGAAGGAGAACGGAATTTTCTGGGTCGGCGGACTCGCAGTGGGCATAGCAGCAGCCGGCTGGCTCAGCAGTATGTTCATTCCCCCGACAAAGCCGATAGACCCGTCAAGAAAAATATCATTCAGTATCGTCAAAAGAACTCTGGAAATGTTCAGATACGTTTACCCGATGAAAACGGTATTTTGTTCGATGCTCGCAATTTCTTGGTTCTGGCTCGTGGGTGCAACGTTCCTCGCGCAGTTCCCGACTTACTCAAGATTAATTCTCGGCACTGATGAGAGCGTCGCAACAAGTTTCCTTGCGATATTTTCCTGTGGAATAGGCTTGGGTTCAATGGCCTGCAACGCGATATTAAAGGGCAAAATCACAACGAAATACGTCCCTTCGGCTGCGTACGGAATAGCTATAGCTAGCGTGCTTTTATGGTACGTCAGCAGCAGGCCGCCGGTTGCGCCGGGTACTCCTGAAATAGGAGCGTTTGAATTTTTTTCGCGCCCTGAAAATTTCATGATTACGTTCTGTCTTTTCGTGATAGCTTTCTGCGGAGGTTTATATATTGTTCCGTTATATGCGGTCATGCAGAGCAAAGCACCTGAAGAAAAAGTTTCGGGGGTCATAGCCTGTTCAAACATCACTGACTCAATTTTTATGGCAGTCGCGGCTTTAGGCGCGAGCGTTTTAATTTCGTGGGGCGTAACAATTCCGCAGATATTTTTAACGATGGGGCCAAGCACGTTTATAGTGGGGCTTCTCGTAAATTTGTTAAATCACAAAAAAAATTAGGAGCAGGAAAAAAATTCCCAACTCCTAATTTCTAACTCCTAATTAATTTTTGCTTACCATGATAAAGAACGTCGAGCCTTCGCGCTCAAGCATAAGAACGATTGAACTCTCATCGCCTACCGCCTTTTTAATATCTTCGGGAGCTTTGACTTCCTGCCCGTTGACCTCGATTAATAAATCGCCCTCGTGGACTTCGCCGTCAAAAACTGCCTTAGAATTTCTTTCAAGCTCCGTTATTACAAGTCCGTCGCTGTTCGAGTCGATTCTATATTTTCTTCTCAAACTGTCAGTGAGTTTTTCGACTTTCTTAATTCCAAAATCTTTCAAAGCGTCAACGCCGCTTTTCTCGTCGCCCTGAGATTTACTTGATGAAGATGTCGGCCTTCCGTCGGCTGAGTTAGCTCTCTCGGCAAGTTTGACATTAAAATCAATACTCTTTCCTTTGCGGACGACTCTAATTTTTGCGATTGTCTCCGGCGCGAGAGTTCTGACCTTCTGAACAAAATCGTTAGCATCTTTAACTTTTGTCCCGTTGAGTTCGACAATGACATCGCCGCGCTTAATTCCTGCTTTGTCCGCAGGGTCGCCCTTGAAAACGTCGTTGACCATCGCTCCGTTAGTGCCCTCGACTTTGTAAGCCTTAGCCATTTCGGGCGTGATGTTCCTCACTGATACGCCGAGCCAGCCGCGTTTGACATGACCGAACGAGACTAAATCGTTCATGATTTCTTTTGCCTTATTGACGGGAATTGCAAAGCAAAGCCCTTGAGCGTAAGGAATAATCGCCGTGTTTATGCCTACGACTTTTCCGTCCATGTCTAACAAAGGCCCGCCGGAGTTGCCGGGATTGATTGCCGCGTCAGTCTGAAGAAAATCATCAAAATTTACGTCCTGCGTGTGAATGCTCCTATTCTTCGCGCTGATTACTCCTGCCGTTACTGAATGCTCAAAGCCGTAAGGATTTCCGATAGCTACGACCCATTCGCCGACTTCGAGAGCATCGGAGTCTCCTAGCTCAAGCACCGGCAAATCTTCTTTAGCTTCGATTTTTATAATGGCCAAGTCATACGCAGGGTCGTTGCCTTTTATCGTTGCCGGATATGTTTTTTTCTCGCCGTCTTTGAGCGACACGGACACGGTGATTTTGTCTACGCCCTCAACAACGTGATTGTTCGTAAGAATTAATCCCTCTTTTGAGACAATGAAGCCGGAGCCTCTTCCCTTCATCGGGACAGAGCGCGAAAACTCTTTGAAAGAATCTCCGAAAAATCTTTTGAATATCGGATCGTCATCGAACGGGAACGGCGAAAAAGAACGCCTCTCGGTCTTTTCAACGTCAATGTTGACAACCGCAACGGAAGCCTGCTTCACTATTGACACAATAGGATTATTTGCGGCTGACGATGCAGCAAAGGCCGCTCCCGTGATTGAAAGAATTAATGCAAGCGCGAATATACACGCTGAAAATTTTTTGTTTCTCAAAATAAAAATCCTCCATAAAAATTTTTTCACGGCGTAATTTTAATCTTGAGAATAAATTTGTCATGCCTTATTTTACTTAAAAATTTTTTTATTTAACTTACGTAAACCATACATAAGCCATAAACACTCAAACGGAACAGGAAGCACAGCCGCGTAATATTTCCAGCGTTCAATGTTAGAGATCGTCCACATGCTGTCCGCCCTCATGAAATCAATGCAGAGCCTCATAAGTGAATATAAAAGCAAACCCAGCGGCGCAATGATCGAGTCGGAATTTGAGAGCTTATATTTTCGATCGATAAATTTTTCAACAAGCAATAATAAAATTACGATTATAAAAGTAATTACTGAATAATAGAGCTGCACGGGGTGTCTGAATAATCCTGCCCTGTCAAAAGGAAAATGCACGCCCGTGAAAAATTCTGTCGGAACTCCCAAGCAGCAGCCGTTAAGAAAACAGCCCCAGCGTCCTATCACCATAGAGAATATCGCAGGAATTGCAGCCGCTTCGCATAATTTCAGAAACGAAACTTTTTTGCTCAAAACGGAAAAAATAAACGCGGAGATAAAAGCCCCCAGCAACGCTCCCATTTCATGAAGGCCGCCGCGATTAAAATCTAAAAATAAAGACGGATCATTAAAATATTCTCTCCAGTGCAAAAAATATTCAGGTGCGTGCGCTCCAAAAAGCATAAACAGAAAAGATATGCTCATGACACTGCGCGCAGCGTCCTCGTCAATGTTATAAAGTTCAAGCCTGCGAATAACCCAGACTATAGCGAGCGACAGAGCTATAAACCACATGACGCTGTAAGTGTCAACTCTGAAGCCGGCAATCTCAAATAAAGTCGGATACATCTTTTTTTAGGTAGGAGGTAGGAGTTAGGAGTTATTTTTTTTACTTCCTACTTCCTACTTCCTAATTCCTACCTGTTATAGACTAACGGAATTAAAAATCCTTCGGCGACTTCATCAGCCATCGCTTTGCCCTCAAGAATTTCAAGCAGCTTCAAAGCAAAGAACGGAGTTACCGCAGGGCCCTTAGCCGTCGTAATGTTGCCGTCAGTTTCGACAATGTTTTTGCCGATTCTTGCGCCCGTCAAATTGCTCTCAAGGCCGGGATAACACACCGCCGTTTTGCCTGCCAGCACCCCCGCTTTGCCGAGTGCCGCAGGAGCCGCGCAGATAGCCGCGATTAATTTATTTTCGGCGTGATATTTTTTGATAAGCTCTTGAAGTCCCTCATGATTTTTAATTTCAAGAGTTCCGCCCGGCAGCACGAGCATGTCAAAATTTTCGTGCTGTACCGCGTCAAACAACGCATCAGCTCTTACGGGAATTTTATTTTTGCTCAAGACTTCGGAACTTCCTGTGAGTGATACTGTGGTTACAACAACTCCGCCGCGCCTCAAAATATCTACGGTTGTAAGGGCTTCTGTCTCTTCAAAGCCCGTAATGAGAAATACTGCCGCTGTTTTCATTTTTACTGCTCCTTTTGATTTTATCTTAATTTGAAATTATTATAGCATTATCAAATCCTTTCATTTATCGTTTATCACGTACCATATTATAATTTAACGTTCGTATATAAATATTTTTACGGTGCTTTCTGATTCTTTTTCTTTGCTCTCGTACAAAATCTCTGAGACCGACGATTTCAGCAATGAATACGACAATTTATTTTCACTCTCTGAAGGATTTATATTTCCATTGTAATTTATTGTAACGCATATCTCGCCGTTGTCTTCTGAGTATTCAACAGCTACATGTATGTGAGGCAGTTCAAGTTCCGGGAGCAGTATCTGCTGAATAATCTCTTCGAGTGCAAGATGAAGCGTGTTGCGTGAATGTTTTGCGATTATGTTCTGCTGGCAGTAAGTATCTATCATTGAGACCATGCCGGGAAAATCAAAATCTCTTCCTTCAATCGTAAATTCCATAACTTTTAAGTGCTTAATAAATCTTCTCGTGTTGTCCCGCTTGGGATTCAAAAATATATCATCAGGACTTCCTTCTTCGTATATTCCTCCTTCGTCCATGTAAAAAACCCTGTTGCAGATTGAACGTGCAAAATTCATCTCGTGCGTAACTATCATCATGGTGCGGCCTGTCCCGGAAAGTCCCCGTATTACCGATTGAACTTCGCCTATCATTGTCGGATCTAATGCGCTTGTAGGCTCATCGAGAAGAATTACATCAGGGTTCATAGCCAAAGTACGCGCAATAGCAATTCTTTGTTTTTGACCGCCCGATAATTGATTCGGATAGTTCAAATATTTATCGCTTAATCCCACAAGACGCAAAAGTTTCATGCCCTCATTGTATGCTGATTGACGGCTTAACCCTTTTAGCTTAATAGGGGAAAGCATAATATTTTCTATGACCGTCAAATGTCCGAATAAATTAAATGATTGAAAGACCATTCCCATTTTTTGACGCACTTTAGGAACATTGCATTTCGGGCTTGTTATCTCTTCGTCATTGAAGAAAATTTTTCCGCTGTCAGGTCTCTCAAGAAGATTTATACAGCGCAGCAAAGTACTCTTTCCAGTCCCCGAAGGCCCTATGACTGAAATAATATCTCCCTCATTGACAACTGCGTTCACGTCCTTCAACGGCGTTGCGTTAGGATAAATTTTTTTTACGTGTTCAAGCCTAATCATAATTATCCCCCTTCAGATTTATTCCCTTCAATATATCTTCAGGCTTTCTCTTTGACGGAGTTATTTTCCAGTGAATCCTCAACACAATAACATTAAGCAATCCTGCAAGAATAAAATATATCACTGCCACAGCTATCAAAGGGAAGAATGCTTCATAAGTTCTGCTTCTCACTATGTCGCCCATTTTAGTTAAATCCTGAACGGCTATATATCCTACAACAGCCGTAGATTTTATAAGCATTGTAACTTCTTCACGGAACGAGGGCATAAAATGCAGAGCTGCCTGCGGAAGTATAATCGTGAAGAACGTTTGTAAATCCGTGTAGCCTAAAGCATAAGCCGCTTCAGTCTGTCCCTTGTCAAGCGCACCTGTTCCGAATGTCAGCATTCTGTAGACCGATGTTGCGAACGTCAATGTAAAAGCTATTACCGCTACCCAAATCCCATTGATGTCAACGCTTCCGAAAATAATATAGTAAAAAATCATTAATAAAACTACAATAGGAGTGCCTTTAATTAACCAGACTGAAAATTTTGTCATTATGTTTGCAAAAATATTTCCTGTACGGCATGACATGAAAACTGCAAAACCTAAAATTATTCCCAAAAATATAGAAAGAACTGTTATTGTCATTGTATTAATTATTCCATCGATAAATAATTTGTATCTGTCCTCGCGAATAAAAGTTCTTTCAAAACTGGCTTTAAGTTCGTCAAAGAATGACGGCTCTGTTTTTGTATCATCATTTTGAACGTTTATTACTTTCTTAACTGAAAATACATTGCCGGTTCTTACATTAGGATATGAGAATAAAACGCTTTCTTTTCTCTCGTCAGTTATAGTTATCGCGCCGATGCCTAAATCACATTTACCGCTTGTTACGGCAGGAATTATCCCGGCAAAACGCATGGGCATAATCTCAAGACCGTAACCGTAAGCCTCGCAAAATCTGTATATAAACTCTATGTCATATCCGACAATTCTATTATCTTTGAAGTAGACGAACGGCGGAGAAACTTCATTTACAGCCGCTTTCAAAACACCGTTAGGCGCAGGAAGTTTTGAATAATCCTTCATAATGCACTTGTTTTCTTCCTGATCGAACCAAAAAGACTCTAACTCTTTAATAGTTCCGTTATCCCAGCAGGCTTTTGCGAACTCGCTAAATTGGGCGCATAATTTTTCTCCTTTTTCATTTTTTCGAAAGATTGGTGCGCCTTCTGTAAATGTCAGTTGTTCACCGTAAGACGTTATGCTGTCATCTTCAGCCATTATGCGTCTTAAAAGCGGTATGCCTGTACAAGCTGCGTCAATTTTTTCTGATTTTAAGGCAGTCAATTCATCTACAGCATTGTCAAAATATACAATTTCAGCCGTCGGGACATATTTAGCAACAATTTGAGGATGCGTGCTTCCTGTAACAACGCCTATACGTTTCCCGGCAAGAGCTGAAAATTCCTGGCTTGCCGCATTATTATTATTTTTCATTACTAGCAATACATTTCCCGACTTCATGCTAGGCGATTCTGCAAAGAGGGTATTTTCTCCGCGTTCTTTTGATTTTGTCATAGCTTGAGTGAAATCACATTTGCCTGTTTTCACTGAAGCTATCACAGCTGATAATGACATATCCGAAATTTCCAGCGCATAGCCTTTAGCCTTGCAAAATCTCACCGCTAAATCAACAGCATGACCGACAATTTTATTGTCTTTGACATAAGCAAACGGAACAATCGAAGTATCTACAGCCATTTTTACAGTGCCGTTAATTGCAGGAAGTTTTGAATAATCATCTACCGTTTTTTTACTTTCATCAGCTCCGAGCCATTTATTTGCAAGTTCGTCAATAGTTCCGTTATCCCATAATGTTTTTAGAAAATCTGAATATTCTCCGCAGAGTCTTTTTCCTCTGTCTGAATTTACAAATATTGAGTAAAGATATGTCTCTTTAAGATAAGGTTCAAGTATTTTGATATCTGTATCTTCATTCACAGCATAAACGGCAGACGGCAAAGCGCAGCACATTGCACTAATTTTCCCCGTTTTTAACGCCGTTAAAGCGTCCGTGAGAGAATTAAAATACGATACTTCCGATGATGTAAAATTTTTCGGCACAAGTTCAGCACATGTTGTACCAATCTGAACACCGATTTTTTCCCCGTTAAAGTCCGGAAGATATTTTTTTGTCGTAACCGGCTGCTCTGATGACTTCAAATAAACTATAACGGACTTGCTTTTATAATACGGTTCGGAAAAATATAAGGCCTCTTTGTGTTCGCCGATAGGGGAAAGAGACGCGCCTGCAAAGTCGTATTTATTTGTCATAAGAGCTGCCAGTATAGAATCGAATGTCATAGCCGTAATTTTTAATCCGTAGCCGTATCTTTCACAGAAGCGCACAGCTATATCAATCTCAAAGCCTGCAAATTCATTTTTGCTTCTAATGTAATTGAAAGGAGGATACTCGCCTTCAGTTACCATTGATAAAACACCCCTAGAGGCAGGAAATTTTTTATAGTCGGGAATTATTTTTTTGCTTTCATCAAGGCCAAACCATTTTGAAATTATTTCTTCAAGTTCTCCGCTTGCTTTTATTGAGCGTATATATTCGCTGACTTCATCGCATAATTTTTTCCCCTCTTCAGTCTTTGGAAAGCCAAAAGCTATATCGAAAAAATCATCAATCTTTTCATCGATCATTGCCAAGCGTCCGTTCTCCGCCGCCATGAGTTCATACACGGGAAGTTCTGCGAAAAAGCCTTCAATTTTATGTGATAAGAGAGCCGCCGCAAGGTCAGTAAAATTATTAAAATATACTATTCTAGAGTCCGGCATCAATTCTTTTGACATTTGATCCCAGCCTTCATTGCCGGTCTGAATGCCGATCGGTTTTCCGTTTAATTCCGCAAGACTTTTATATTTTGGATCGTTATTGTTCGCCGGCGCAGTTGTTCCTGCTGTAACGCCTTCACTTGAAGATTTTAATACGAGCAGCCTCGTGCCTCCTGTGTAGGTCGGCACGCTGAAATTCACGCTCAGGGCGCGTTCTTCCGTTATGGTAATCACTCCCATTCCTACAGCGCATTTCCCTGACACTACGGCAGGAATTACGCTGCTGAAAAATCCGGGAACGAACACGGGCTTATAACCTTTTTCTTTGCAGAAACGCACTATAATGTCGGCTTCATAGCCTGCAATTCTTCTGTCTTTTACATAATCAAAAGGAGGGCTTTCATTGCTTATGGCAATCTTAATAATCCCGTTGATGTCGGGGAGATTTTCATAATCTAAAAGAGTCTTAAGACTTTCGTCATCGCTAAACCATATACTATTTATTTCATCTAATGTTCCGTCCGATTTTATGCGCGTAAAATATTCGTCGAACTCGCCGCGCAGTTTATCGGCTTGCGGAGTCTTTGAAAAGATCAAAGCGTTGTCAAAATTTTTCAAATATCCGTCAACCAGAGTCAGTTTGCCATTTGTTTTTATGATCTCTTTCAATACTTCTTCGTCGTCGGCATAAGCATCGGCTTTCCCTGTTATAACTGCTCCGATTGTGTCAGCGTCAGTCTCAAAATATAAAATTTCAGCGGACGGCAGGGCCTCATGCACAATTTCATCATTTATAGTCCCTGTAGCTACGGCTATGCGCTTCCCGTCAAAAAAAGATACGCCGTCATTCTTCGCGTGATGTTCCGCAAATACTGACGAAGAAATTAAAAAAATTAACGAAAAAATTATAAGCGAGAAAATAAAAACACGTTTCAACATTTCTTGTTCACACTGCCTCAAAAAAGACTCGTCTAGTCATAGAATATACTAAGCGTGAATTATATCACGTTACGCATTTCTTCTTCGGCTTCAAAATATATTACGGCGGCCGTGAAAAAATAAAAAAATTTTTTTTAGGCTTCAATGAAAAAAAATCGCGACTCTAATTTTTTATTCGGCTCTGTAAATTTTTATCGGGATTAAAAAATTTTGAACTTCTTGTAGGTGTAAATGTAGTGGTAAAAATTTTTTCTTCTTGAATTTTTGAACGGACTCGAAAAAAATATTTTAGCATAAAATTTTCACACGCAGCAGTAATTTTTTTGCGCCATAAATTTTTTATGTTAAGGTTCGGCATTTCTGGAACTCTCTTGCGGCAACGCGGAAAATGAAATATAATGCCGTAATCAAATTTATTATTAGATACACTATTATAATTTATGTGTAATTTTTTTTAGACGGAGGTCTTATTTATTGATGAAGCGTAATCTAGGATTTAGTTTTTGTTTGTTGATTGCGTTATTTTTTGCAATCACCACAGGCGGCTGTGGTGGGGGGAGCAACGGCCCGATCTCCAGCGGCGGCAGCGGCGACGGTTACAATCCGACAGTAGTTGTCGAGGAGTCAGAATCTGCGGTAGCTCCGCTAACGGAGCTTTACTCGTCGGACATGAATTTGCAGACTAGCAGGGAGGGAATACCTTACTTCTTGGACTTTTTCGGGATTCCTCAAGTTCACGTCGCTAACTCGACTTCGACTTCTTCCGTCAGAGTTTCGGCGGCTGAATCGATCGCGGCGGCGGCGGAAAAGACTCTTACAGTTCCTTCAATGACTTGGATTGACAGGCTCCGCACCGAGTCCGAAGGCGGCAACATCTATTCAGTTCCCCTTGAGAGAGGAACAGAATACACGTTTGAATTTTCAAGAAACTTAACCGACAGTTTAGGCGGCATTCTTCCGCATCTTTCATTCTACGATCCTGATAATTCTCTTCTTTCACTTGATGCCGCTCAAGAAATAGAAGTCGAAACTGCTGCTTATCCTGCGGCAAATCCTTCGATCATCTGCTACACATTCACGCCTACCGTTTCGGGACATTACATTGTCAGACTCGCTGACGGCGAACCTTATTCGGGACGCTATTTAGACGACTCCGGCAATCTTCAGACTTTCACGCCTGAAGCCGACAAAGGAGTTGTGCTTTTCATTTACAAGGAAAGACGCAACGAAGCCAACGAAACGGGATATTACACAAATTTTTACTTAGAAGATGACTCCGGAAATAAGACTGATAGTATCAGCGTGAATGATTTAATCGAGATGAGAAAATTATTCATTGAAGCTAACATGGCTTATTTCAATGAAGTTTACGGTCAGAATTTGGAAGACGACGACTATGGCAATGGCAATTCATTTGAAATTACCATGCTCGACACTGCGAAAGAGCGTTTTGATAGTTACGTTGAGCAGGTACTTGGCAAAATAGGTCTTACGTATGACTACAAAGACTTTGAAGATTACCTTACCAACGCAGAATTAACGTCTATAGACAAAGCCTTATCCGCCGACGTATCTGTGGACATAATAGCGGATTATCTCGAAAAAATCCTAAAAGATAAAAACGCCCTTGACGATACCGGCAATCTCAAGAAAGAGGTAAAAGGAATTGTTTCTGTTCCAAACAGCGCAGTTTCAACAAGTTCTCTGCTTGATGAATATGCAGATATTCCTACTGATATAACGGGAATACCGTACGAAGACCGTTATAGCTTAGGCAGGGGACTTATGGCTCATACTTTCCTTGATCCTACCGGAGGAGTTCATATCAAGCTTGACAAGGCATACGAATTTAGCCGTCAGGGACTCATAAACAAATTCTTAGAGGCAACATCGGCTGATAGCGGGATTACTACTAATGTACCGAAGGCAAGCGACACGCAGGCTATCCACCCTATTAGGACTAATTTCCATACGGATTTTGTCAAAACGTCTTCTCAAGCAGAGACGCTCTCAAAGTCAGGCGCAAATGTTTCTTTGGCCACGTCCGCGTTGGGGTTATCGTTCGGTACGGGTTCGACAAGTAATTTCAAATTCGGACTGACTTCTATGACTTTCATTATTCATTACGAAGAAACAGAAGTCAAATACCGCGAGCTTGATGATGATGAAATCGAAGCCGCTTGGGAGAAGGGGATGCTTTTTGAGGCAATGGATCTCTATGAAAGTCGGGACATAGACTACGTGAGGCAGTTTAGAAACGATTTCGGCGATTATTATGTGAGTGCTCACCAGTACGGAGCTTGTTTTGACGCTTATGTCTCGATCACCACTCAAACCTCCGAGCAGCTCAAAGAAGTCGAGACCAAACTCGGTGCCAGTTTGACTCTTAATAACATCAAGGCAAGTGCCGACATCTCCAGTAAAACCCAAGATATCCTGAAAAAAAATCAGGCAAAGATAAGCGTTAATATTGTAACGAACGGATTTGGAACTCAAGTGCCCACACCGGTAAAGCTTCCCGTCAGTACTGACATCACGGCAATGGACAGCGTATTTAGCGAGCTGTTGAAGTTCCGCAACCAGATTGGAGGAGGGAACCGCGCAAATTACGCTCCTGTCAGAGTCAAGATGAACAGATGGCGTTCTCATATCAAAGTTTTCTTAACAATGAGGAAACATGGCGACAAGAGAGGGGCTGTTCCGATTACTCTCAGACAACAGGGAAAAATCTCCAGCTTCAATACCAGGCTTAGGGATTTAAGAGCGTACCAGAATGTTGTCGTGGATATTCCGGGTATTAGCCAACACACACAGGGGATTAGAGAAGAATTTACCAAGCTCGTAAATTTTGTCAGCGGTGCAGGCTACAAGGTATATCGCGATGAATATCAAGCCAGCTTTGACAAAACAGCAGAAGAGGTTAATGCTCTCACGGACAAATTCAATGCTCTTGCGGACAGGTATGTCTTCTACACGAAATTAGTGATCGCGCAGAAGGATGAACAAGAGTATTACGACCCCAGAAAGCGACAGGCTGACGCGGCCGGCGAAGCGACTGACGTTGCTTATGAGATGGTTAGAAACATGCCTTTCGGACCCAACGGAGGCTCAAGCGGCTATGCTGAATTTAATACCAGCAACTACGTTAAAGCAGATATTGCCGCAGGCAAGAGGGATAAGAAGAAAGTTCATATAGACCGTTCAGGTACAGGAGACCAATGGCGTATTGAATGGACGGAGCAGGACGTTCAGGAAGATCTTAGGATGATCCAATACGGATACAGAAACACTTCTGCAAGGCTTACGGCTGAGGCAACAAACGATGACGGCAAGTCGGTCAATGCTGTATTCTGCTTTGTCAGGGCCGGCTCAACCAATGGGGACAGTAAAGATGACCGTGCCCGTTGGTTAACTCGCGGCTCTCCTGCTGTCGGCACAAAATATGTGGGATTTTACTTCAAGAGCGGCTTTACCTCCAACGTGGACTGGGAAATTGAAGGGCAGGCCATGAGGATGGATCCGAACGATTATCCCTTCAGCGGACTTAAGACTGAACATTAAGCATTATTTATTTAATGCGTATGTCGTAATTTGACCGAAAATCCTTCTTCTCCGCCTTTGCTTTTAATCGGACGGGGAAGAGGGATTTTTTCATTTTATGAAGGAGAAAATTTACGGACATGAAAAACGCTAAATTTATTTTATTAATTTTAATCGGCGTTCTTTTAACCTGCAGTTTCGGCTGCGGAGGCGGAGCCAGCGGCGTTATCAGCAGCGGCGGAAGTTCCGATGAGCAGATATCCGAAGCAGTTTCACAGCTTGCTGATAAAATTCTTGCGCCCAATGCTGACGGTTCGCCGATGATTTTCGATTATGCGCCGATGCCTGAATCTGTAGATGAAAATGCCCCGATTGACCCTCAAGGCGTGCATTTCGTTAAATATGTTTCAAGCGCGGACTTAAATTCCGACGGCGAGTATGTAACGGCTATACATTTGAACAAGGACAGCGAATACGTAATCAAATATTCGCACGGCGGACGAAATCTGACTAACTCATTGTTGGGAGTGAGGGCTGTTGCGCCTGACGGAAAAGAAATGCTGCTTGATTTAGTCGGATTTGAAGTTCCTGAACTTTCAGAAGATATATGGACCGGCGAAGACTTGACCGAAGAGGAAATTAAGAAATTGATTGCAGAAAGCGGAATGACCCCTGAAGAAATTGCGGTTGAATCATCAGAGGAGACAGACACGGACGTTTTTAACACTCCTCATTACGTTGCGGCTGACATTGAAATACTCCCTGCAGAAGATCCCTGCATGGTCTTATATATATTTAAGGCTCCGATGACGGGCGATTATAAATTTGCAGTCAGCGAGTTAGTTGTTGACTCAACGGACATAAGCGTAGACAGATCTCCCGATGTTCCGTTTGAGTTCAGAATTTACAACACCGCCGAAGCATATTCGCCTTCTGACGGTGAAGAGATTGACCTTGAACCAAGAGATATTCTTGATATTCAACGACTCTTGCTGTCTGCGGCAGTGGGTTTTAACGAGAACGGCCTGCCTGTAGAATTTGAAACAGAATACAGTGAAGACAATGAGCAGTCTGAAGTTGAGACTTCGGCCCTGATGGAAGAAATCGGCGGAGGCTATATTATAGACTTAAGAGGACTGCGAGCGCTTTTAGATGACTTAATAAGAAAAGGCTTGATTATACCGGGACGGCGATCGGTTGAAGAGCAGTTAATGGAAGTGCTGATGATGCTGGAACGCGAATGGCAGGAAAAACTCGCGGCAGAGAAATTCGCAGCAACGCATGTAATACCTGCCGCTGTAATCAATGACGTGCCTTTTGATGAAGAATTTGCTCTGGGGGCAGGCTTTTACGCTCATTCCGGGCTTCGTGCGACAACAAAGATTATAAAAAATTTTTCATTGCCTAATGGCGATTCTATCGGACTTAACGAAAATTTTAGTGCTGCTGTAATAGCGACACAGGAAGAACACGACAGGGCGCAGGAACTCGGAGCAATGTCGAATTTCGCGATGCTTAGATATGCACTGGGCTACACTAAAAGACAGTACTACGCGAGGCTCGGCAGCGACCACACGAAAGTAATTTCCGTGCGTTATGACCTCATAGAACAACAGCCGAGAACGCCTGCCTCAAACGTTTTTAAGATTTATGACGAAGCATTTGAGGACTACTTTAAACAGAAAGACGGCTATAAGGAGTTCCTGCGTCAATTTGGAGATTATTTTGTCGCGGGCTACACGTACGGCACCCGCTGCGAGGCAATCGTGGAAATTGTGATTGAGCCCGGCAAATCTCATTACCTCACCCCCGAAGAACGCCAAAAAGCAGACGAAGGGCGAAAACAAGCTCGTGCCGACGTCGTTATTTATAATTACGATCCTGTATTCATTTGCAACAAAGCTGCTGAAACTGTGCAGAATCTTTTGAAGAGCGTGAAAGAAAATGCCGTTGCGGAGCGCGACACGGGAAAGTCTAACGATGCGGCGAAGAAGCGCATAGAACAACTTTCTCAAGAAATTCAAAAAAATTTTTTTGACGTTACGATAAAAGTTTCACACTGTACCCGAACCGGGCGCATAGGGGAACTGTCTTTTTCATTAAACGGCTTTGCCGATGAGCTTGCAAGTTTTATAAAATCTGCCAAACAGACTCCCAGATCTCAATACGATCGGCTTTATGTAACGTTCAGACGTTTTCGTGAGATTGAAGCCTTGAAGCCTTATATTCCTGAAGTTCTTGACATTTCAAGATCTCTTTATGACGGTATCAGGAGGTTGACCGAGACGGTTTTCCGCACCCGTTGTTATTACAATGCTTTAACGGAGATTACTCCGAGTCATCTTAGCGGCGGTACGAGTCTTCAGGATCAATGGAAGAATGAATTTGACATAGGACTTATTATAGAGATGAGAGGCAGCCTTTCCCGTATTTGCGATGATGAAAAATTAGTCGCGGAGTATCAGGCAAAATCCAACGCGCTTTACGAAAAATATAAGGCTCTTGCGGAACGTTATAATTTCTACCGCTATTTCGTTCATGTTCAGAAAAATGCAAGCTCTCCAAGCTGGAGTACCAGCGACTATTACAAAGATCGCACGTGGGAACGCGGTTTTCGCTCGTATGACAAGAGTAAACTTGTTCAGCAGGATATAAAAGACGGCCGCTCTAAGCGTTATCACCACAAATCAGAATGGACAAGCGGCCATAAGAGCGCGACGTTTTCCGAAAGTTTTAGCAAGACCCATGAGTATATAATCTGGTTCAAGACAGGCCACACAATGACAAATTACTCTACCGGCACAGACAATAACGGCAAAACAATCGGAAGGAATCATCTTAGCTGGACATACGCAGGGGTCTCACTCAGAAGGTGCGAGTTTTTCCTTGAAATTCAAACGGTGAAACTTTCTCCCGACCTTTATCCGTTCGCAGGGCTTGAATGATTTATCGGAGCATAAAAAAATTTCTGGGCGTTTGTGTCCAGAAATTTTTTTTTTTTAACTTATATATTAAGAATCGTCTCAACGCGCTTTTATCGATATTCGGTGAAGTTTTTAGATTTTGGCGGTCCCAGCGGGATTCGAACCCGCGTCGCAGCCTTGAAAGGGCTGTGTCCTAGGCCTCTGGACGATGGGACCTTTTTGGTGAATCGCGCGGGACTTGAACCCGCGACACCCGGATTAAAAGTCCGGTGCTCTACCGACTGAGCTAGCGATTCACTGCGCTAAACGCAACGGGGGCTATTATATTATTAAGTCTCAAAAAAAGCAAATATTAAAATTAAAAAAAGCCTCGCTTTTTGAAGCGAGACTCCTAAAAATTTTTTTATGTTTTTTTCTATGACTCAAAAATCTATTCTTTAGGAAGTTCTGCAGCTGCCGCAGGGGCGGGTGAAGAATGAGACTTCATTGTGTATTTTCTGGCATGTTTCTGAATTTCGTCGCGCACTTCTTTGGGATTAGGAATGTTTTTCGCGTTGATTTCTTTTTCACTCGTGCCCGGCGATGAAATTGCGATGTCCCCCAGATCCAAAATTGCCTGCATAAAGTTTTGTTTTACGTCGATGTCAGCAATTTTTGCGAGCCCGACCTCTTTTGAAACTTTGAACTCCGTGAAAAGCTTTAACGGGTTGCACACGATATATTCTACTTCCTGATGTTCCGGTCTGTCCGGGTCGTCCTTCAGTATCAGGCGCATTGTCATGCGTTTGAGGGCAATGCAAAGAAAGATAAAAATGTCAACGACGATCGCTATTATCCATATCCATTTTAGTTTTGCTCCCTCATTGAACGGTCCCCATATCGTGCAGGCACATGCAAGAATAAGAACGAGCAGCATCAGCGAAAAAAGCCCGTAGAAACTGCGCCACGCAGACCTGTAAACCATTCTTTTTTCGTTCTGTTCCATAATGAAAAAAATTTCCTCCCTTATTAATTTTTATGCGTAAAATTTCAAGTAAAGTAATTATAACAAACATTAAAAAATTTCGTTTAGCCCTATTAAAAAAAAATGAACAATCTGCAATATAATTAAAGAAAAATTTTTCAAGGGGGAATAAAAAACATGAACGAACTCATAAAAATTAATGCAGCCGACTCTGTCGCCGTTGCTTTGCGTCCTCTCAAGAGCGGAGAGAAGATTCCCGTCTCAGGCGCGGATTTTGAGCTTAAAATTCTTGAAGAGATCCCAATGGGGCATAAGGTAGCTTTGAAAGATATTCACAAGGGCGAAGCTATTATCAAGTACGGCTTTCCGATCGGCGAGGCCACGTCAGAAATTTCTACGGGCTATCACGTTCACACAAGCAACACCAGAACACTTTTAAGCGGTGCCCATGACTATGAATACCACCCGACTAACCCGAAGCTCGAAAAAGTCATGCCCGAAAAATTCAACGGCTATGTAAGATCTGACGGGCGCGTTGGAATTAGGAACGAGTTATGGATAATTCCGACTGTCGGCTGTGTGAATGACATTGCCTTAGCGATTGAAAAAGAGGCTGAAAAATTTATCGGCGGAAGCATTGAAAATGTCAGAGCTTTCACTCACCCTTACGGCTGTTCGCAGATGGCTGACGATCAGGAAAACACAAGAAAGATGCTTGCGAACATAGCCACGCACCCAAACGCCGGCGGAGTTTTAATGCTCGGACTTGGCTGTGAGAACAGCGGCATTGACACGATAAAGCCCTATATGGGGAATTTTGACAGCGAGCGCGTAAAATTTTTGATCACTCAAGACGTTCATGACGAGCATGAAGCAGCAATGAAAATTATTAACGAGCTTGTCGAAAAAATGAAAAAAGATGTCCGCGTTCCCTGCGATACTTCAAAATTAATCGTGGGGCTTAAATGCGGAGGAAGCGACGGACTTTCAGGAATTACGGCAAACCCGACGATCGGCTATTTCTCCGACATGCTCGTAGCTCAGGGAGGCGCGACAATTTTAACCGAAGTCCCGGAAATGTTCGGAGCGGAAACAATTTTAATGAACAGGTGCAGGAACGAAGAGACATACAAGAAAACCGTTGACCTAATCAACAACTTCAAAGCCTATTATGCTTCACTCGGTATGCCCTGCTATGAAAATCCTTCGCCGGGCAACAAAGCCGGAGGAATTACGACGCTTGAGGACAAAGCACTTGGCTGCACTCAGAAGAGCGGCTCCGGGCCTGTCAGCGATGTTCTGCCCTATGCCGGGAAGGTTGTAACTCAGGGCTTGAATTTATTATCAGCTCCGGGAAATGATTTAGTAGCTTCGACGGCACTCGCGGCGGCTGGAGCGCAGATCGTTTTATTCTCGACGGGGCGCGGAACTCCTTTCGGCTGTCCTGTTCCGACCGTGAAGATTTCAAGCAACTCCGACATAGCCTCAAGAAAAAGCAACTGGATTGATTTTAATGCCGGGACTCTCGTCGAGAGCGGAACGCTTCCTGAAAAAGCCCGTGAACTTTTTGATTATGTCCTGAGCGTTGCTAACGGCAAAAAGACTCGCAATGAAATTAATAAATTTCAGGGCATGGCGATTTTCAAGACCGGCGCGACGCTGTAAAGAGTTAGGAGTTAGGAAGTAGGAGTTAGAGCAAGGCTCTGACAAGTAAAATAAAATTTAAGTACGAGGTGATAAAAAAGTGGAAAATTTTTTGTGGCGCAACCCTACGGAAATAATATTCGGCAAAGATACCGTTAAAGACCTGGCCGAATATCTTAAAAGAGACGGCGTTAAAGGCGTGCTTCTTGTTTACGGGGGCAAAGGAATTTTCAAGAGCGGTACTTATGCGCAGGCTACGGAGATGTTAAATAAAGCCGGTATAGCTTTTTCAGAGGTCAACGACATAAAATCTAATCCTAGAATTGATAAAGTCCGCGAGGGCATTGCACGTGTGAAGGCCGGCGGAATTGACGCAATTATGCCGGTCGGAGGCGGAAGCGTTTTTGACTCGGCGAAGGCTATTGCGGCAGGCTCGTGTTACAACGGAGATGTCTGGGATTTTTTTGAGGGCAAAGCAAAAATTGAAAAGGCTCTTCCGATTTACGGAATTTTGACGGCTTCAGCGTCCTCAAGCGAGGCAAACGGGATCGCGGTCGTGAGCAACCCCGAAAAAGAATCAAAAGTTTCAATGAACAGTCCGCTGGTTTATCCGAAAGTTTCTGTCATTGATCCGTCGTTCCAGTTTACTCTTCCGCAGAAGCAGACAGTATACGGCGGAGTTGATATTATCGCTCATATTCTCGAAAGAGTTTTAGACGGCGACGAAGGCTCAGAGTTAATTGACGAACAGGGCTATGCTTTGATCCGCACGATGATGCGCGTTATTCCTGAATTAATTGAAAATCCAAAAGACTACGACGCAAGGGCAGAGTATGCACTCGCAGGAATGATAGCTCATAACGGAATTTTATCGGTCGGGCGTAAGACAAGGGGCGATTTCTCTTCTCACAGAATGGGGCACTCGTTGAGCCTGCTCTACGGTGTTCCTCACGGCGCGTCGCTCTCTGTCGTAATGCTTGCGTGGGCGCGTTACCTCTACGAATATAACCCCGTGCCTTTTGCGAGGCTCGGCGAAGGTGTCTTTGATATCTATGACGGCACGGACGCTGAGAAAGCTCTTGACGCTATAGACTCGCTCGAAGACTTCTTCAAGGATATAAACGCTCCGACGACTCTGCGCGAGCTTGGCATTAAGGAAGAGGACATTGACAAAATCGCGGCTAACGCCTCAAAGGGTCAGACGTTTGGCGTCTTGAAGGCTCTTGCTCCCGAAGACGTTTTAGAAATTTATAAATTAGCATATTAACACCACCCCTAACTCCTAACCCCTAATCCCTAACTTTTGCAAAGCTCTGCGACCGTCTCAACATGGCACGAGGAAATGAAACTACTACATCATACCTGCGCCGGTTCGCGGGAACATGTCCACTGATGGCTGCCTGTTCGCAAAAATGCGTCCAGGAACATATCAACGATTTGCCTGTTCGTCAGGAACATGTCAACCGATTTTGGACACCTACCCGTTATCGGGAACATGTCAAAAAGCTGGAATATGTCAATCTGTGTATATTTTCAGTTCTTTGCACTTTCTGATTGCCAAATCATGATTTATCGGAATCTTTTACAAATACGAATCTGTTGATCAGATTTCGACAAAAGACGTGATTTCCTGCTCTAAAAG
>JAFSXR010000068.1 GCA_017443985.1 Synergistaceae bacterium | reverse complement strand
AGGATCAAACTCTCAGTTAAATCTCTGATTTTATTTTTTCTGGCTATAAATCACAAAAATAAAAACTCACATCTCATCTGTAAATTTACTCTGTCAATTAACTCGAAAAAACTTTATAATTTCTTTTCGTTTTTCGCTATTCGTTCGCTTTAAGCCTGAGGCTCTTCTCATTCTTGAGCGTCTGCCTCTCTCAAGCGCAACGAGTGAAATTATACGCCCCTTTTTCAAAATGTCAACACCTAAAAAAAAATTTTTTTAATGAAGTTTATAAAACTTGATGGCCCATGATTTTACGAAGCAAAATTTTTTTGAAATTCCTCAATTTTTTTCAAAATCCCGATATTTTTTTGAATAGATTAAAATTTTTATGACGCTCTGAAATTTTTTAAGGGCTTGAAAATTTTTGAGCCGCGAAAAATTTTTTGATTCTATTTTTTAAATTTGCTTCGTAGAAATTTATTGTCTCTGAAAAATTTGAATGTCTTTGTAATTGTAAAAGTAGTTGCAAAAAAAATTTCCTCCCAAAATTTTTTCAGAAGGAAATTTCTTATTGAGATTCTATCACGCATTAATTATCGTGTATACTTAGCAGGCAATTGAAATAAAAGGAGAGAAAATTTTTTCATGAGCAGCGTAAAAAAACTTGAGCAGGTTTATGAAGGCAAGGCAAAAAAAGTTTTCAAGACCGACAGCCCTGATTATTATATTGTAGAGTATAAGGACGACGCGACCGCGTTCAACGGTCTCAAGCATGGGACAATTTCGGGAAAGGGCGTTATTAATAACAAGATGAGCAACGCAATGTTCGCGCTTCTTGAAAAAAACGGAGTGAAAACCCATTTTGTCGAGCAGTTGAGCGACCGCGAGACCGTCGTTAAAGCCGTCAAGATCGT
Organism: Synergistaceae bacterium; assembly: GCA_017443985.1. GTDB lineage: Bacteria > Synergistota > Synergistia > Synergistales > Aminobacteriaceae > JAFUXM01. The sequence goes on along the minus strand of JAFSXR010000068.1, from coordinate 28,078 downwards.
TCCGCTTGAGATTATCATCAGGAATGTTGCGGCAGGTTCTTTCTCGAAGCGTTACGGGGTTGAAGAGGGCACAGCCTTAAAATGTCCGACGCTCGAATTTTCTTTGAAGAATGACGAACTTAACGACCCATTGATTAATGACAGTCATATAATCGCGCTCGGAGTTGCGACTGAAAAAGAACTCGACAGCATAAAAAAATTAGCTTATAAAGTTAATGATGTCTTAAAAGAATTTTTCGCGGGCATCGGAGTTAAATTGATTGACTTCAAAATCGAGGCCGGCAGACTTTCAAACGGCGAAATAATTTTAGCGGACGAGATTTCACCCGACACGTGCAGGTTCTGGGACGCAAAGACTAACGAAAAACTTGACAAGGATCGTTTCAGAAGAGACTTGGGCGGAGTCGAAGAAGCCTATCAGGAAATTTTCAAGAGAATTAACAGCAAGTAAATAATGTCATCAGAAATTCATGAAGAGTGCGGCGTAATCGGAATTTATTGCAACAGTGAGAGCGAAAACGCCGCTCATTTTGTTTATTACGGGCTTTATGCTCTGCAGCACAGAGGACAGGAAAGCGCAGGAATAGCGGCGAATAATCACGGAGCTATGGAACTAAGAAAAGGTCTTGGCCTTGCCGGTGAAGTTTTTCGCGGCGAAACTTTTTCAAATTTTCCGGGCAATATTGCTATCGGGCACGTAAGATACTCGACGGCAGGGGACGGAAGCGTCAGGAGCGCGCAACCTCTAGCGGCAACGTGCAGGCTTGGCGAAATTGCTTTGGCTCACAACGGAAATTTAGTTAACGCTGACAGCCTTCGCGAAATGCTCACGGACGAGGGCGTTATCTTTCACACGACAACGGATTCAGAATCAATATTAAATTTAATCTGTCAGCACGGCTCACGCGGAATTGAAGCAGGTATTAAAAACGCCATGAGCTTAATAAAAGGCGCGTATGTTCTTGTTATTACGATCGGCGACAAATTAATCGGAGTTAGAGACCCTTACGGCCTGCACCCGTTATGTATAGGCAAGCTGCAAAATGACTCCGGCTACGTGCTTGCTTCGGAGACGTGCGCTCTTGAGGCTCTTGACGCTGAATTTGTCAGAGATGTCCAGCCTGGCGAAATTATTATCATTGATAGAAACGGACTGAACGCTATCGAACCTTCAAGACGCTGCAAAAAAAGTTTATGCGTTTTCGAGCTCGTGTATTTTGCAAGACCAGACAGCATTGTTGACGGGGTAAGCGTGTATGATTTTCGGCGACGTTGCGGAATGATGCTAGCCAAGCAAAAAAAAATTGAAGCAGATGTAGTTATGGCTGTGCCGGATTCGGGAGTTCCTGCCGCGATCGGATACGCTGAAGCCTCCGGGATACCTTACGGCGAAGGCTTAATCAAAAATAAATACATGGGACGGACTTTTATTCTGCCTGTTCAGGAGATGCGCGACAAAGCCGTCAGAATTAAACTCGCAACAATAAAGCATAATATAGAAAATAAAAGATTAATTATTATTGATGACTCTATTGTTCGCGGAACGACATTAAAGCGCATTGTCGGACATTTGAGGGACGCAGGAGCGAAAGAAATTCACGTTTGCGCGGCCTCGCCCGAAGTAAAATTTTCGTGCTATTTCGGAATTGACACGCCTCACAGAGAAAAATTAATTGCCGTCCAAAAATCTCCTGATGAAATTTGCGAATACATGGGCGCGGATTCTCTTACATATTTAAGTGAAGAAAGCCTGTGCGAAGTCTGCGGAGAAGATTTATACTGCAAGGCGTGCTTTGACGGAAATTATCCGATGGAAGTGCCAATTCAGTGAGGAGTTAGGAGGTAGGAAGTAGGAGTTATGATAATTAATTTAAGTCCTGAGCTTTGCAATTACGGGAGCGTAAATTCTTATTTCTTATTTCTATTAAATTTTCAATTATGCTAAAATACTAAAAAAATTTTGCGGGGGTGGCGGAATGGCAGACGCGCCAGACTTAGGATCTGGTGTCTAAGGACGTAGGGGTTCAAGTCCCCTCCTCCGCACCACTGGAGGCAAAATTACATTGAAGGGCATAGTTTTAGCCGGAGGAAGCGGCACACGCCTTTATCCTCTTACACTTGTAACATCAAAGCAGTTGCTGCCTGTTTATGACAAACCCATGATTTATTACCCCGTTTCAATTTTAATGCAGGCAAAAATCAAAGATATTTTAATAATCTCAACCCCAGACGATTTACCGCGATCTGAAAAACTTTTAGGCACGGGCGCGCAGTTCGGCGTTAATTTTTCTTACGCTGAGCAAAAGTCCCCCGACGGTCTCGCGCAGGCTTTTATAATAGGAAAGAACTTTATAGGCTCCGACACGGTAGCAATGATTTTGGGCGACAATATTTTTTCCGGGCAGGGCCTGATAAAAAAATTAAAAGAGGCCGTAAAAAATGCTGAGACAGGCAAAGGCGCAACAATATTCGGCTATTATGTCGATGACCCTGAACGCTTCGGAATTGTCGAATTTGATTCTAACGGCCGGGCAATTTCCATTGAAGAAAAACCCGAAAAGCCCAAGAGCAATTACTGCGTTACCGGACTTTATTTTTATGACAGCAGAGTTATAAACTTCGCAGAAAATCTCAAGCCTTCAAAACGCGGAGAACTTGAAATAACAGACTTAAACAGAATTTATTTAGAGCGCGGAGAATTAAACGTCGAACTTTTGGGACAGGGCTTTACATGGCTCGACACAGGGACTCATGAAAGCCTCGCGGACGCTACGAATTTTGTTAAGACTGTCGAAACTCATCAGCATAGAAAAATTGCCTGCCTCGAAGAAATTGCATACTTAAACGGCTGGATTTCACGCGAGGACGTTTTGAAGGTCTATGAGCGTCTCAAGAAAAATCAATACGGGCAGTATTTGAAAGATGTTTTAGAAGGGGAGTATCTCGATGCAAGACGTTAAAAAATTTTTCATTACAGGAGCTAACGGTCAATTAGGACGCGATTTAATTCATGAATTAATTTCACGCGGCTTTGAGTGTATCGGCTCGGACTTGGGCGAAAATTTTACGGGCCCGGAAAATTGCAAATATATTCCCCTTGACATTACTAACTATGAGAAAGTCGAAGAAGCGATAAAAAATTTCATGCCCGACAGAATAATTCACTGCGCCGCTTGGACAGCAGTTGACGCTGCGGAAGACGAAGCAAATAAAGATAAAGTCTTTGCTGTCAATGTTACAGGGACGGAAAATATAGCACGGGCCTGCAAGAAAATTAATTCCGTCATGACTTATATAAGCACTGATTATATTTTTGACGGAACGGGCGAAAGAGCGTGGACACCCGACGACGAGAATTTTTCGCCGCTGAATTTTTACGGTGAGACAAAATTAAAAGGAGAGTTCGCCGTAAAAAAATATCTCGAAAAATTTTTTATCGTCCGCATTGCTTGGGTGTTCGGGCCACATGGAAATAATTTCGTGAAAACGATGCTGAAGATAGCAGAGAATCATGACACCTTGCGCGTAGTCAATGACCAGATCGGAACGCCGACATATACGCCGGATTTATCGCGCCTCTTGGCTGATATTAACATGACCGAAAAATTTGGAATTTATCACGCAACTAACGAGGGCGGTTTTATTAGCTGGTACGACTTCGCAAAAGAAATTTTTTCGCAAGCAAAAGTTAATGTTAAAGTTATTCCCGTCTCAAGTTCTGAATACGGCGCATCAAAGGCCAAGCGTCCTTTTAATTCAAGACTTGATAAAAGCAAATTAAAATCTTCGGGCTTTGATTTATTACCCGACTGGCGCGACGCTTTGAGAAGAGAGTTAGAAGTTAAGAGTTAGGAGGCAGGAGGCAGGAGGCAGAAAGTTTTGAAAAATTTTATAGAACGGTGGAAAAATAAAGGCGACGAGAAGAGCGACACGCAAAAATTCTGGCTAGAATTTCTGCACGATGTTTTAGGCGTTGAAAATCCCAGCCCTGTCATTGAATTTGAAAAGCGCGTCAAAATTGAGCATAAAAATTTCATTGATGCTTATCTCCCGTCCACGCGGGTTTTAATTGAGCAGAAAAGTTTTGACGTTGATTTAGACAAGCCTGCAAAACAGTCCGATGACGAAATTTTAACTCCGTTTGAGCAGGCCAAGCGTTATTCGGACTGGCTGCCCGACTCTGAACACGCACGCTGGATTATTACGTGCAATTTTCAAGAGTTTCACGTTCACGACATGGACAGCTTTGACCTTAATGCTCCGCCGGAAATTATCAGGCTCGAAAATCTTGAGGAAGAGGCGCGGAAATTTCAAATCTTAATTGAGCCTAAAGCCATTAACCCTAAAGAAATCCGCGAGGAAAAAATTTCTATAGAGGGCGGAAAACTCGTCAAAAAATTAAAGGAGAGCCTGAAACCTCGTTATAGACATTTTGATGACGAAGAAATTTTGAAAAGACAGCACAGGGATTTAACTATTTTTTGCGTGAGAATTGTTTTCCTGCTTTACGCCGAAGACTCCGGGCTATTGAAGAAAAATCAATTTTACGATTATCTCAAACCCCGTGAGATTTGGGCGCGTTGTGCCCTGATAAAACTTTTTGACGTTCTTAGAACGAAAGAAGAAGAGCGCGACTTTTATCTCGAAAATGATTTGAGAAAATTCCCGTATGTTGACGGCGGTTTATTTGCGGATAAAAATGTCGAAATTCCCTTGCTTGACGGCGAGCCGATAAAAATTATTCTTGATGATATGTCGCAAGGCTTCGACTGGAGCGGGATTAATCCTCCGATTTTCGGCGCGATTTTTGAGCGCGTTCTTGACGATAGCGAAAGAGAGACCGGCGGTATGCACTACACGACGGTTGAGAATATTCACAAAGTCATAGACCCGTTATTCCTTGATGAGCTTAACGCGGAACTCGAAAATATTTTTGCGATCCCAAATAACAGGACGCGAACTCAAAGCCTGATCAAATTTCAAAATAAACTGGGCTCGCTGAAATTTTTAGACCCGGCCTGCGGTTCCGGGAATTTTCTCACGGAGTCTTTCAAGTCGCTCAGAAAATTAGAGAACAGAATATTAAGCGAATTATCAAAACAAAAGGACTTGAAAGAAAAATTAGAGATAAAAGTTTCTATCTCTCAATTCTACGGAATTGAAGTAAATGATTTCGCTGTAGCTATTGCCCGTACAGCGTTGTGGATCGTTGACAATCAGATGTGGAAGGAAACGCAGGAAATAAGGAAAGAAGACCCCTTGCCGCTGAAAGAATACGACAACATTAAAGAAGGCAGCGCGATGGACAATTTGGAAGGACTCGCTTGGGGACTGCCTGGCTGGAAAATAAATCATGATGATATGCTCTATATCATGGGCAATCCGCCTTTCTTGGGTTATTCGCAGCAAAATCCGGGACAAAAAGAGGACGTTAGAAAATTATTAGGCAGCGGGAAAGTTGATTATGTCGCCTGCTGGTTTGCTATAGCGTCAGAATATCTGCAGGATAAAAAGACAAAGGCCGCCTTCGTCGCTACTAATTCAATTACTCAAGGCGAACAGGTTGCCGCGATTTTCAAGCCTCTTCATGAAAGATGGGGAATTGAAATAGATTTTGCTCATCAGTCTTTTGTCTGGGACAGCGAATTAAGAGATATAATGGCTCACGTTCATTGCGTAGTGATCGGTTTCAGCACAAATCCGCCGAAATTGAGAAAACTTTACACGCCCGAAGGATTAAAGCTCGTTGAGAATATTAATTTTTATCTCAAGCCTGCGCCTAATTTTTTTATTGAGGCAAGAAGAGAGCCGATCTGCCCGGACGCGCCATTCATGAGAAGAGGTAGCCAGCCTACTGATGGCGGAAATTTAATTTTGACGCTTGAAGAAAAAAACGAACTTTTGAAAAAAAATCCTCAAGCTGAAAAATTTATAAGACCGTTTATGATGGGCGTTGATTTTATTCATAGAAAACCGCGTTATTGTTTATGGCTCGTCAATGCAAACCCTGATGACATTAAAAAATCTCCGCTCGTTATGAAAAGAATAAAAGCCGTAAAAATTTTCAGGCTTGCAAGCAAAAAAGAAGCGACTAAACGAAAAGCAGAAACGCCGACACGTTTTGATGAGATTGTCGAAATGACCTCGAATTATATCGCTATTCCAGAAGTATCAGGTGAACGGCAATATATTCCGATTGATTGGTTAAATGTTTCGGTAATTCCAGGCAATAAGTTAAGAATTATTCCTAATGTAACACTTTATCACTTCGGCGTTTTAACTTCGCATGTTCATATGGCTTGGATGAGGTTTGTAGGCGGAAGATTAGGAATGAGTTACGATTATTCAATAAAAATCGTCTATAATAATTTTATGTGGCCGTCAGTGAATGAAAAACAGCGCGCAAAAATCGAAACGACAGCGAAAAAAATTTTAGACGCGAGGGCGTTATATCCTGAAAGCTCGTTCGCAAGTCTTTATAACGATGAATTAATGCCAGCGGAACTTCGCAAAGCCCACAAAGAAAATGACGCGGCAGTGTGCGAGGCTTACGGCTGGGATAAAAATATTTCGGAAGAAGAGATCGTGATTGAGCTAATGAAGATGTACGGCAATATGATAAAATAGGGGCAATGGTGAGGGAGTGAACTAGACCCCTAACGTTGTGAATTAACCCTACGAATTTAACGGGTGAACCACTCTATTACGAGTAGAATGGTCTTCACAGTCCAGTATAAAGCAACGGCGATCTTGTCTATCCTATCGAAGAGACTACGCCGTTGCTTCTTTTTGGTGTGCTTTCTGACTTTTTTGTCAGCCATAGCCAATTCACCTCAATTCCGCAGGGGCGGCTCCCCGTTTGGACGATGAGCCCTGCTTTTTTATATTAATTGCCATTTCATTCGATTTCAACCTCTTCCCAGCCTTCAAGGTCTTCTTCAGTTATGCCTAAGTGCCTGTAAACTTCTTCTTCCGAGAGGAGCTTCGAGGGGTCAAAATTTTCCATGCGTTCATACGCGAGGGCAAGGAGTTTTGCATCGTTATATTCGTCGTTAAGTCTCATGTATTCTTCAGGCGACATAAGCACACATTCAGCGGAATTATCTTTCATGACGACTTTTGTTCCATCGCGTTTGACATCATCAAAAACTTTTTCAGCCATGCCGTTATTGAACATTGAAACGGGTACGGTTTTTTCAATTACATTACTTACGGACATCATAAAAAAATCATCTCCCAAAAATTATTTTTTACTATAATATTATAAAAAATTCAGGAGTAAAAATTTTCATGAGTCAAATTCAAGTTATTCATAATGCAGGAGATATTGAGGGGCTCTGTGTAATTATTCCGAGCGTTCACGGCGACAGGCGCGGATATTTCACGGAGACTTACAACAAAAACGACATGGACGAGGCCGGATTAAATTTTGATTTCGTTCAGGACAACCAGAGCGGAAGCACAAAGGGCGTTTTACGCGGCCTTCACTTTCAAATTAATTTTCCGCAGACGAAATTAGTCCGTGTTATAAAAGGTTCCGTCTTTGATGTCGCTGTCGACTTCCGGAAAGGAAGCAGGACTTTCGGAAAATATTACGGCGTTGAACTTTCTGACGAAAACCACAAGCAATTATTAATCCCGAAAAATTTTGCTCACGGTTTCTTAGTTCTCTCGGACACAGCGGAATTTTGCTACAAGTGCGACGACTTTTATCACCCGAACGACGAGGGCGGAATTTTTTACGCTGACCCCGATATTAATATTAAATGGCCGGAAATTGACGTGCCTTTGATTCTTTCCGACAAGGACAAAATTTTACCTAAGTTAAAGGAGATTTTATAGAATGAAAATTATCGTAACAGGCGGAGCAGGTTTCATCGGAAGCAATTTTATTTTTTACATGCTCGAAAAACACCCGGACTACAAATTAATCTGCGTCGACAAATTAACTTACGCCGGAAATCTCAACACGCTGAAAAATTTAATCGCCGAAGAAAAAATTAATTTCTTCAAGATTGACATCTGCGACCGCGAACGAATTTATAATCTTTTTGAGCGCGAACGCCCCGACATGGTTATAAATTTTGCCGCCGAGTCTCACGTTGACAGAAGCATTGACAATCCCGGAATTTTTTTGTTCACGAACACATTAGGCACGGGCGTTTTGCTTGATGCCTGCGTGAAGTTCGGAATAAAACGCTATCATCAGATAAGCACGGACGAAGTTTACGGAGACCTGCCGCTCGATCGGCCCGATTTATTTTTCACGGAGAGCACGCCCATAAAAACTTCCTCGCCGTATTCAGCTTCAAAGGCCGGAGCGGATTTATTGACGCTTGCGTATCACAGGACCTATAAACTTCCCGTGAGCGTCAGCCGCTGTTCAAACAATTACGGGCCGTATCACTTTCCGGAAAAATTAATCCCACTCATGATAATTAACGCGCTTCACGATAAAGATTTACCCGTCTACGGAAAAGGCGAGAACGTCCGCGACTGGCTCTATGTCCGCGATCACTGCCGGGCTGTCGATATGATTATTCACGATGAAAATTCAGTCGGCGAAGTTTTTAACATCGGCGGGCACAACGAAATGAAGAACATCGACATCGTTAAATTAATCTGTCATGAGCTTGGCAAGCCTGAGAGCTTAATTAAATTCGTAACGGACAGAAAGGGCCATGATCTTAGATACGCGATTGACCCGACAAAAATTCATGAGCGTCTCGGCTGGCTGCCGGAGACAAAATTTTCTGACGGCATCAAAAAAACTATTCAATGGTATCTCAATAATAAATCATGGTGGGAGCCTTTGATTAAGAGATGAAAGAAGAAATAACAAGAGCAGATTTTCATCACGCCTGCTACGCAGTAATTAAATTTCATTTTGCTGTGAAAGGCATTAAGCTGGAATACAAACAGGAGCATGAACTTGGCGAAAAGCCTGTAAGGGTTGATTTTATTGTAATAAATAAATCTCCTGACGAAAAAATTATTAATGACACGATCGGCGAATTTTTCAAAGTTGTGAATATTTTTGAGTTCAAATCTCCTGATGACGGTCTCTCTATTGATGATTTTTTCAAAGTGCAGGCGTATGGACTGCTTTATAAGTGCATTGACCGAAAAGTTGACGAACTTCCGATAACTGACATGACAATTACATTGCTCAGGGATTCATATCCTCGTGAAATGATTAAGGCTCTGAAAAAATATAATTTTGCGGTTACAAATCCACGTTCCGGAGTTTATAATGTTGACACTGGAAATTTTATTCCTGTGCGGATTATGGTCATGTCGCAAATGTCTGAGGAAGACCGCGCGGAATTAAAACTCATAAGCAGAAATTTTACTCTGGACGACGTTAAAAATTTCATGCGAAAAGCCGCAGACAGCCACGACCCGAATATTATCGAAAATGCTGAAGCAGTTTTGAGAGTATGTTCTGTCATAAACGAAGAAATTATGAAAAAAATTAAGGAGGATCCAGAAATGAATGACGTTATCATAGAAATTTTCGGAGACCTTTTTGAAAAGGACAAGGAAAAAGCAGTCAATAGTGCCGTCAATAGTGCCGTCAATAGTGCCGTTGCTGATGTAAACGAGCGTGTCGCCACTGACATGCTGAAGGATAATTATCCGCTTGCCACAGTTGAAAAATTTAGCAAGCTGTCGGAAGCTGCTATCCGAGCCATTGCCGCAAAAATCGGCGTGCCTGTAATAGTGTAGCTCATGAAAAAGAAAGACATTATCATAGAAATTTTCGGAGACCTTTTTGAAAAGGACAAGGAAAAAGCCGTCAATAGTGCCGTTGCTGATGTAAACGAGCGTGTTGCCACTGACATGCTGAAAAGAAAATATCCACTTGAGGCAATTCAAGAAATCAGCAAACTTTCAAAGAATGCCATTATCACGCTTGCGAAAAATCTCGGCGTTTCTGTTGTTATGTCATAAAAAATAAAGAAAATGATTTCATGAAAAAGAAAGACATTATCATAGAAATTTTCGGAGGCCTTTTTGAAAAGGACAAGGAAAAAGCCGTTGCTGATGCCCATAAGCGTGTTGCCACTGACATGCTGAAAAAGAAATTACCGATTTCCTTAATTGAGGAAATTAGCAAGCTCTCGGAAGCTGAAATCCGAGCTATTGCCGCCAAAATCGGCGTGCCATTGTCAGCCAGTAAAAAAATTCCTAACTCCTAGTTCAAAAAAACTGTTGACAAAAATTTAGCGGGGTGTAAAATGTGCTCTGTGGTTCTGCGTGTATTACTTAGAAAAGAATCAACAAGAAAAAAAAGAATTTAATTACAAAAAATTTCCGAAAGGAGTGCTTTTGTTTTATGAAAAAGTTATTAGTTTTGGTTTCGATTGTTTCATTGCTTGCTTTCGCAGGCAGCGCGTTCGCGGCAGATTACGACTACGACACGATTGATGATGTTGTTGGACACTGGACTGGCACGGAGACCGATCTTGTTGGACACGTTAATGGAACGTACGGTTCAGGTGCTTACAATAGGTATCTGTCTGAGAAAGCTGCAAATGCGGCTATAAATCCTAGCACAACGGTAACAGGTGCTATGCCTTCAGACTATTCGAGAATCACTTTTTCATCAAGTGATATTTCTGATGGTGATAGCTCTGCTCAGACAACGTTAGCTACTGGTGAATCAAGTGCAGAATTTCCTTTAGGAACTCTGAAGAAATACAAAATTTCTAAGTCTAGCTTACCAGCCAAAGGGAAAACTGCGTATATCGTTTTGTTCGAGGGTATTACTTCAACTCAGGCCACGAGCCTTAATAGATTTATGAAGCTTTTTGCGGATGCTGCTACAAAAACATCTAACGTAGCAGGGATTTGGCTCGAAAGAGTAGGGACTTCAGCTACTTCATCATCTAAGCTCAACAATAATAGCACTACAAGTACCGCTGCTAAAGGTGATGCTATAGTCCTTTGCTTCACAGTTGATGCTGACTCTGGTGAAACGCCGGTTTCGGGAGCAGCATATGACGGTACTTTTGCACCTGCACTCATGACAACAGGCTCAGCACCCTCAGCTCTTCTCGGCTCATCAGGCGGCGGCTGTGCACTCGGAACGTCAGCACTTGTGCTCGCAGTACTTGGCCTTTTCATCGCAAAGCGCAGAGGCTAACAACGAGTAATACACACACAGACAGAATAAAGAATAGAAATTAACGCAAACAAACAAAGACACGCAGATAAGCACAATTAATTTCCTCCTTGTTCGAGAGTGAGCAGGGAGAGATTTTTTTTTAGGTAGGAGTTAGGAAGTAGGAGGTAGGAATGAAAAAAATTAATATTAAGTAAAATAAAATTTTAAGCGTGAGCAGATTCCATATATGCAGTAGTAATCAGCCCTGCTGCTTCAGGAATAATATTTTCCTCTTCGCAAAGAGCGATATAATCATCTACCGCACCGTAAAAATCATGTGTAAGTTCATAAAGATTTGCACCTTCATAGGAAACCAGAGAGTAAATTCCTTGCACTTTGCCATAAAAAACGTTATCTTCTTCAGAAAATTCAACACTGCCAACATAGCCCTTATATTCAAGATCTTTCATCACAATAAATTCTCCTTTTCTAATTGTTCAATGAGCTGTTTAACTTGGTAAGAAAGTAATTCTTTTCGTGGGTGCGGTTTATACGGAATATAAACTCCTAATTCCTAACTGAATTTAATGTCCGTGAGGTTTCAAATCTAACATTGCTTTCTCATAAATTAAATCCGAGCGCAGTAAAAATATAAAGCATAAACTCAACGGAACGACGGCGAGCCAAATACTTTTTTCTGCAAAATAACGGCTTGCGAATGTCATAACAGTTCCGCCGAAGAAAAATGCTGAAATAAGTCTAGCGTGCTTCATGGCTTTTGCGCGTGCTTCGGCTTCCTGTTCGTGATGACGGATTACACGCGCAATGCTTATTCCGATTTGTCTCACGTGATTAGTTACAAACGTTGTCGCCATTGGAACACCCTCTGCCTGTCTGAACGTGTTAAACTGCATTGAACACAAAAAGCAAATTAAAACCTGCGAAATTTGATCCGGCCACGAGAACGGAATGAAGCCGATGAAGAATAAAATTATTATTTCAATCCCGACAAGCATAGTGTCCCAGCGTATGAAATGCGAGCGTCTGACTTTCTGCGGAAGAATTTCCGAAATAATTGTCCCTAATATATACGCGGCGAACGGAATAAAATAATACAAGGCCTCTAAAAATTCTCCGCTGCCGACTGCCATAGCCATTTTAACTATATTTCCCGTCTGAGCATTGCTGAAAACTCCGCCGCGCAGGTTGTAAGTGTAAAGCCCCATCATTCCGGCGGCGATCGTCAAAAGTTCAAAGATAAAATATTTTTCGCACGTCAAATAAAATTCCCGGTGCAATTCTTTATGAAGTTCTTTATGCTGTTCTGTCTTAAAAATCTCTTTCATTCTTAGCTCCTAACTCCTAATTCCTAACTCCTACCTGAAAAAAGCACAGCCTTTCTTGAATGGACATGCGGCGCAGTGTTCACGCTTGGGATTAAACGGCCCGGACGCGCAAATTTCAGCAGCGTTTAATATTTTTTCGCGTATAGCGTCGAAATTACCGCACACTCTCTCAGCGAAAACGCCCTCGCGCAAAAATACCGTATGAGTTTTTATAACTTCATGCCCCGTCAGCTCATGAGCAGCAAGCGCGTAAAAATCTAATTGTGATTCGTAAAGTTCAGAAGGCGCGTTGTCAATCGAAGTTATTTTGTAATCAATCACGTTATTTTTATAGATAGCGTCCATTGCTCCGGCAAGCGCGGTATTTTTATCAAGCCTAAGCATAAAACGGCGTTCGCGCTCAATATTTTTTTCTGTTCTTAAAATAATTCCAAGATCGCTCGCGGAAAAATTTTTCAGCCATTCTTCGAGAAAATTTTTTGAATTTTTGTTGCGCCATGCGTCCCGAAGCTGTGCCGGAAGTCTTGAAATCATTTCGCGGTCATTGAGATAATATTCAAGCTCTTCATTAAAATTTTCGTTCTTTGGCCACCGCGCTAAAATCCAGTGGGCTAAACTTCCAAGTGCTGCTCCGCCAATGAAATTTTCATCAGCTTCAAAGTCGCGGTCAGTTACTTCCCACGAAAGAGCACGGCCCTGACGGTAACGCCTCCGCCACGCGAATGGACACCACTCGAACAAAGAATAAGAACTTGCCGAAAATTGACGCAGGGAATTTTTTGCGCGGATTATATTTATCGGAGTTAATGATTTTTTTTCGTCCTCTTCGCTGCTCTTGGCCTCATCGTATGAAATTTCTGCGCCTTCAGCAAAATTTATTTTTACTTGATCGTCAATATTATCAAGCAAAAATTTTGTCCATGTATTTTCAAAAGGCTTTTCGTCCTTGTCAACAATTCCGCAGAAAATTAAACTGTCCTGAGCTCTCGTAGCGGCAACGTAAAATAATCGGGTCTCTTCTTCTAAGTCGCCCTGCTCCGCTAAAATATTTTCCCAGTCTGCACAGCGCGGTTTATTATCGTTAATTTTCATCTCATCAGGAATATCCGTAAAAGCTAGTCCAAGTTCGCGTGAAGGCCGTAAAGGTTTTCTGTCTGCCTGTTTTGCTTTGCGTCCTTCAAAAACTATAGCAACGGGATATTCAAGCCCTTTAGCTGAATGGACTGTCGCGAGCTTCACGGCGTTCTCGTTCTCGTCGTGCCATTCAGGCTCTTCAAGTTTTACCGCACGTCTTACGGAACGTGTCAGCCAATCCGCACAGGCAGCAAGGCTCGAAGTTCCCGACTGCTGAAAATTCCGGGCCATTAAAAGAGCATGACGGAAATTTCTCAAAACTCTGAGCCTGTCTTTTTCTTTGTAGCATGAAAGCCACCTGCGGTCTTTATTAAAAATTGAAAGCACGCCGGCCGGACCTTCGTTCTCGCCGATTATGGAAAGATATTCGAGTTTTGAATACGCTTCGGGAAGATTAGTTTTAATAATTTCAGAAAGGTTGTTATTCTTTTTCAGGAGCGTTAAACATTTATTAATTGCCTCGTCCCCACTCACTCCTGAGAACGGCGACATAAGCCAGCCTGCAACGGCGAAAGAGTCATTAATATCTGCGGCAGCCCTCAACATACACACGGCATCGCCGATCTCTCCGCGAGTGAAAAAATCTTCGCTTCTGTCTCGAACTGACGGAATATTAAATTTTTCAAAAGCCGCCTCAATATCCTGATAAACGTTTCTCGAACGCGACAGTACAGCAAAATCTGAAAATTTTACGAGCCTGATTATTTTTTCGCCTTTGTCCCAGATTGTGAAGCCGTTTTTAATCCATTGAGAAATTTTTTGCGCAATTTCTTCGGCTAAAATTTTTCTTGCTTCCTGCGAGCTTCCTGAATACCGCGTCAAAATTATTTCAAACGGCGGAATTGTCCCTGCGTCTCTTTCTCCTCCGTTAAAAGCAGGCTGAAGATTTTCATAATTTAATCCCTGCATCGCCGGAGATTTACCCAAGCCGCCGCGCCATAAAGACGCAAAAATTTTATTAATTTCCGTTAAAAGCGGTTTTCTGGTTCTGAAGCTGACATCAAGGGAAATTTTATTGTCGGCATTTTTTATTGTTGCGGCGAACAATGACGGGTCAGCGTGCCGGAATTTATAAATAGACTGCTTAGGATCGCCGACCGCGAATAAACTAGTGTCTTCGGAATTTTTTGCGAGAGCTTCTATCATGTTAAACTGCAACGGGTCAGTGTCTTGAAACTCGTCAACTAAAATATGAGGGAAATTTCGTTTAACTGAATCATTATTAATTGCGCTGCGTGCGTGTAAAATCATGTCCGCGAAAGACAAAAGCCCTCGTCTCTTTTTCATCATGTCCCACATTCCCCACGATACGGCGCAGAATTTTAACAAAGTCTTACGCATTTTTAATTCAGTCTCTGAAATTTCTTCGTCAATGTTCTGAGAAATTTCTCTTAACACGGCCGGCCTAGTGTCGCGCCATTTCGCAAGAGTTGTGCCGAGAATTATTTTAAGAGTGTCAAAAGGCTCGCCCTTTGTCGTCTTTATGTCCTTGTCAATTACAAGACGTTTATAAAAATGCTGTAGGGCTTCGATGTCATCGGGGGAGTTTAGTTTCTGCCAAGCGAGTAAATCATTTAACATTGCGCCGGAACTTTCAGGCTTTTTAGCTTCGGGGAGTGAAATATTTTCAAAAATTTCCCAGACTTCGCGCCACTCGTCAGCTAAAATATTTTTTATCAGAGGCCGGGTGTTTTTGATTAATCTGTCATCGTCCGACCACGCTAACATTTCTTCCCATGAACGGCCCGACGATGCGTGAAGCTCTGCAGCTTCCCTGGCAAAGTCGCATAATCTCTCAGACCGCCATTTATTGACAGCCGCGCTCATGTATTTATCTTCGTCAAGAAATTTAGCCGTGTCGCGTAGAATTTTATCTCCGTAAGTTCTGGCAAGCTCGCGCAGATTTGCAAAGTCAACGGCGTTTTTAATGCCCTCCCAAAATTACTGCGCCTGCTGATTATTAATTACGGTCGCAGTCGGGTCAATGTCGAGCGACAAGCCTGACTCTCTTATTAATCTTCCTGCGAATGAATGAATTGTAGAAATCCAAGAATCCGCGAGGCCGTCTAAAATTTCTCTTTTTCGTTCGGGGTTATCAGAATGTTCAAGTTCTTTTTCGAGACGCTCAATAATTCTTGATTTCATTTCTTCGGCGGCAGCGTCAGTGTACGTTAAAGTTAAAATATTTGCGGGCAAAAGATTTTCACTTTCGATTAAAAGCCTTATGTAACGTCCTGAAAGCACCCAAGTTTTTCCTGTTCCTGCGCCTGCTCCGACGGTTATTAATTTATTGTTAGCAGTTATTGCGTCGCGCTGGCCCTTCGGAGTGTCCGGCGGCAAAAAAAATTTCACGATCTTAAATCTCCTTATTTATTTTTTTTATTTTATCAAAATCGCGTGCTTTTTTACGTATCAATGATTAAAATAAATAGGTGAAAAAAATAGAAGGAGTTAAAAAAATTTTGGATCAGGAAAAAATATATTCCGTCATGGTGGGCGAGACCCCGCTGGTTTTTAAGACGGGGAAAATAGCAAAGCAGGCAAACGGAGCCGTAATGGCTTCACATGGAGAGACAGTGATACTTAGCACGGCCTGCATGACGGATGCAGTGAGGACGGGAATAGACTTTTTCCCCTTGACGGTTGACTACGAGGAGAGATATTACGCGGCAGGAAAAATTCCCGGAGGCTTTATTAAGAGAGAGGGCAAACCTGCGGACAGCGGAATTTTAGGTTCAAGAGTTGCGGACCGCTCTATACGTTCCTTATTTGACGACGACATGCGCAACGAAGTTCAGATCGTTAATACGGTAATGGCGGTCGATCAGATTTACCCCCCAAACATCTTGGGCATCAACGGAGCGAGCGCGGCTCTCGCGATTTCCGGCATACCTTGGAACGGCCCGGTCGGTGCCGTCAGGATTGGCCTAATAGGCGGAAATTTAATCGTCAACCCGACTGAACAGCAGATGGAAGACTCAATGCTGAATTTAATTGTCGCCGGTCATGAGGACGGAATTACGATGGTAGAGTCAGGTTCTTATGAAGTCTCTGAAGAAATACTCGTTGACGCTCTCGAACTTGCGCACAATGAAATTAAAAAAATTATAGCCGTTCTCAAGCAGATGAAAGAAGAAATCGGCAAGCCGCTGATTGAAATTCCGCAGCCTGAAAAATTTCCGGAGATTGACGACTGGATACGCGAAAATCTTGACGGTCAGGTTGACGAGGCAGTCAGGATACACGAGAAAAAACCGAGAGAAAAGAAAATCGATGAGATTAAAACTGCCGCACAAGAGCACTTCAAAGAATTTATAGCTGAAAATTCCGACAAGCCCGTAGCAGAATATATTTCAGCGTTCGTTGACGGGCGGGTTAAAACTATCATGCGCGGAATAATTATTAATGAACATGTCCGCGTTGACGGCAGAAAGATGGACCAGATACGTCCTATTTCATGCGAGCTTAATATTCTGCCAAAAGTTCATGGCTCCGCGCTGTTCACTCGCGGCGAAACTCAATCGCTTGCCATAACGACTTTAGGCATGATTGGCGAGGACGATCAGATTCAAGACGGCATAAAATTAAACGAACCTGCAAAAAGGTTTATGCTTCATTATAATTTTCCGCCTTATTCAGTCGGCGAAGTCAGAGCGATACGCGGACCGGGCCGTCGTGAAATAGGTCATGGGGCATTGGCTGAAAGAGCATTGCTTCCCGTCATTCCGACTGAAGAAGAGTTCCCGTACGTCATTCGCGTTGTTTCGGATATTATGGAGTCGAACGGCTCAAGCTCGCAGGCAAGTATCTGCGGAGGAAGTCTCTCAATGATGTATACGGGAGTGCCGCTCAGATGCCACGTCGCCGGAATTGCTATGGGCTTGATTAAAGAGGGCGACAAAGTTCAAATTTTAACGGACATTCAAGGACTTGAAGATCACTACGGGGACATGGATTTCAAAGTCGCAGGAACACGTGCAGGAGTTACAGCCCTTCAGATGGACAACAAGGCCGGAGGAATTACGCGCGAAATTCTTGAAAATGCTTTGGACCAGGCACGACGCGCAAGAATGCAGATTCTTGAAGAAATGGAGGCAGTTATCCCTGTACCGAATAAACTTTCACCGACTGCGCCGAGAATAATTTCATTTAACATTGAATTAGAGAAAATCAGAGAAGTTATCGGCCCCGGCGGAAGAGTTATCAAGGGTATCAGCCAGGAAGCAGACGTTGAAATTGATGTTGACGATTACGGTGTCGTTACAATCATGGGCGCAACTATGGAGCATGTCGAGAAGGCTCGCACAATGGTCCTTTCAGTAATACGCGACTTGGCTGTCGGAGATATTTATTACGGAACTGTTACAAGACTTATGGGCTTCGGGGCTTTTGTCCAGTGTCTGCCCGGTAAAGAAGGAATGCTGCATACAAACGAAATCAGCGCGAACAGAGTGCAGCATGTCGAAGATATTTTCAAAGTCGGCGATAAAGTTCTGGTTATGGTCAAAGAAATTGACGATATGGGACGGCCCAACCTCTCAAGGCGCAGAGTAATGGCAAATGAAGAAAAAATCCGCGAGGCCGGTTTAGCTTATGCACTTCCTGACGAGAGAGAGCGCGATAACTTAATTGCAAGCCTTTCATCAAGAGGCAGGGGCGGCTATGGTTTCTCAATGAAAGACAGAGTAAATGCAAAAGAGGCAAAAGCAAAAGTAGGCGGCTATTTCGGACGCGGTTATTCATCAAACAGGTCGAGCCGCAACGATTTTGAAAATGCAAGGGAACGACGCGGCAGGGGAGACCGCAGGAGGTAATACCTTTGGAAAAAATTAACGTTAAAATTTTCCGCGAGGCCAACACAATCGCAATACCGCAATATGCCACGCCTAATTCGTCCGGTATTGATTTATGCTCAACGATGTACTGCATGATTAAACCGGGCGAGCAGGCCCTAATTCCGACGGGAATAAATATTGCCATACCTGAAGGCTACGAAGCTCAGATAAGGCCGAGAAGCGGACTTGCTCTCAATCAAAAAATTACAATCCCGAACAGTCCCGGCACTATTGACTCTGACTATCGCGGAGAAATTATGGTTCTGTTAAAAAATAACGGCGAAGACCCTTTCACTCTCCGCTTCGGCGATAGAATTGCTCAAATGGTTTTCGTGCCGGTTGTGCAGGCAAATTTCATTGAAGTAAAACAGCTTGACGAAACCAAACGAGGCTCAGGCGGTTTCGGCTCAACAGGAATTAATTAAAACATTAGGGTGAGGAGTTTTTTCTCTCCCTAATGTTTGACATTATAAAAGCCGCGCATAAAAATTTAAGAGTTAGAAACTAATGTCGGCTCTTCAGTTATATGTTCTCTGATGATATTCCAGTACATGTTCGGAAGTTCAGACGTGTAGAACACTTTTGCCTGCTCGTTGAAAAACTCTCTGGCTACTCCTTTAGTGAAGAAAAGCCCCCTTGAGACAAAGACAACGCCCAAAATAAAACAGACTAATCCTGCCAAGCCGAATATTTTTCTGACGTTTTTTATTTTTTTATCACTGCTGAAAATTCTTGCTAAAAGTCCCCTGAACAAGATAATAAAAATTCCGAGCAGCAGCCACATAAAACTTGTATGCGGCGTGGACAACCGTTCTTTGATTCTTTCGTGCAGGCTGCCCCAAACGCTGTTCAGCATTTTCTGCTCGCCCTGTCTATATAATTCAATAACATTGCTGAAAGCAAGGCTCTGCTCCGTCTGCTTTATGGACGACACCTTAGGGCTGCTCTGGAGCTTTTTATAAAATTCGCCCTGAAATCTTCGCAAAAATAAAATATACTCAGAATAAAATTTTTGAAACATGCTTGCCATTATTTTTTCTGCTATGTTGTCGTAGTTTAGAGCAAGCTGAAAGCTCCCAGTACCGAACGGCATTGACTTCATCTGCGAATCGAAATCCGAGTCAATGATCGTAAAAAGCCTGTAGTTAAAATTGTATAATTTCCATTCAGAATTGTAGAGGGACATGAACTCTCTTTTAAGTTCACTATTAACGTCAGACGCATCTGCACAGGCGGCAACGAGGACAATTAACAAAACTGTCAAAGCACACAAAAACTTAATTTTTATTTTCATGATTTTCACATTCCTCTGAAAAAAAATAAAAATGCAGTAATTAAAAATTTTTCTTGAATGTGATAATTATATCGCGTTTTTTAATTTGTTGTAAACGCCTTTATACACGCATTGGCTTTAATTTTTATTCCGTCCGTCCAGTTTTTCCCGTCGTGCGAAAAATAACTCTCATGCTCGTTAATTATCGCGTTTTCGGAGTAATTTTTTACGACGCTTTCAACAGGCATATAATTTCCGCTGAGCTTTAACACCACTGAAAAATATTCACCGCGCTTAATTGGAATTTTTCCTGGCAGCGTGATTGTATGATAGCCTGCGTAATTTATTTTGCCCTTCGTGTCTGCGATTAATTTTTCTGAAACAGGCGAGCCCGGAAATTTATTGCCGTGCTGATAAATAAAAATCTCGTAAGAAAGATTATTGGACGGCGTATAAAACGCTGCTTCAATTAATTTTTCTTTGTCGTCGTCAGCCTTAAAAATATTTGCAGCCCATGAATAATTTACGGACTGGCACCAGCCTAAATCATCATAGCCGTAGTGTCTTAGGCGCGGATTATTTTTTTCGGCAATAAACGCTGTTCCTCCAAAAGTTTTTTGTTCATAAGACAGCCAAAAATATCCGTCATTGCTTCCGCGTGTCGTGCCCCATGAATTTTTTACGAGCCACGCGCCGTTTTTTTGGGGCTTGGGTGAAAAATTATCGCGCGAAAAATTATCGTCCCAGCCTGCAAGCGCGACTATGTGATTAATTTCGCTGCCGTGCTCGTTATTAAAATAAGTATAGTATTTTCCCTTTGTATGATATTTTGTGAAATCGCTGTACATGCTCACGACTATCGCGCCGTGCTTCATGATTAAATCTTTACGGACGTTCTCGCCGGGATCTTGGGTGCCGTGTAAAAAATAAGCCTCTCTCAATCTCATCGAACGCTTAAAATTTTCGGGAGCTTTCTTTAGCAGAGCCTTTCTATCGTCGTAATTTATATCTGTCGTGTAGCGCAATAAATTATCATTGACGGGGCCGGCGAGCCTGGACATGAAAGCAACAGGCATAAAAGCATTTCCTTCAAGACTCAAGGTGCCGGACTTCTTTGCGGAAGTAAAAGCAGATTTTTTATCCGGGTTCATGTAACAGAAAAAGGCCAAGTGCATTTCTGAAAGGTCAGGAGTTTTCCCGTTAGTGTTTAATTTTTGCGTCAGATAATTTGACTCCATTGCCGCCAGAGCAGCAAAGGCCCAGCACGGTCCGGGTATGCCCTGATTTTTCACGCTTGTTATCCTGCCGTAATCCCTAAGGTCATAACGGGCAGGGAATGCTTCAGCATTTCTTACGCACAATAAAATTAAAACCGCAATAAAAATTTTTTTCATCTTTAATAAATTTATTTGAATAATAAGTTCATGATCTTCAAAATTTCGCTGCCTCTGTCGCTCGTTTTCTTTGTAAGTTCTTCGGGCGGTGTCTGTTCGTTTTCGTCGAGCTTGAGAAATTCGCAGAGGATTGAATTAACTTCGGGATTGTTTCCAAATTCCGGCATAAAGCTGACAATATCAAGAATTAAATATTTTACGGCCTTGCGTTCTTCTTCTGAGAGCCAGGCGCACAAAAATTCGCCGTAATAATCCGGCCCGTATTGAGTCGGAAGGTCAAGCACCCTTTGAGCTTCGAGCCTGATATTGTCCTCTTCAGTCAATTTGAAAAAGTCATTCAGCCTGTGCCGGAGCGGTTCAAATACTCTGTCCTCGTCGGCAGCGATTGAGGCGCAGGTAAACTCAAGAATAAAAGAAGCCACCCTGTAACTTTGAGAAAGCTGTGTGCCCGGAGCAAGCTCAACGAATAAAATATTATCCGGCCAATTATATTCGCGGCCCGATATTCCCAAGTCCGGCAAAATCTGCCAGCCCTCGACCTGCGCAACGTCAACGATAGCTTTTCGCTCCTTGCCTGTAAGTTTCACGCCCTCTTTCGTGTCAAATTTCATGACCCGTCCGAGTTTTTCAAGCGTCGTGATTAACGGCAGGCTGCTTCCTTCCGGCCTTAATTTATTTATAAATCCTTCAAGGTCCGGACGTTCTTCAATGTTCGCTAAATTTGGTTCAGGTTCTGATTTTTTATGAGCAGTCAGGAAAACTTCCCACGAATCTAAAAGCGGCTTGAAGATTTCTAAATTTTCAAAGAAGTCCGGGATTTCTACGGTGTTGCTGTCTTTTTTGCCGAGTGTTATTGAAGGATTGCCCGGCTTATATTCAATCTTCAAATTTTTTTCCGGCTTAGTTAAAATCAATCCGCCTTTGCATAAATCTTTATAGATCGGCGTAAAAATTTTCAAGGCTTCATCAGAATGAAAAATCTGCGGCTCATTTTCGCGGTGAAGTTTTTCGCACGTCCTCATAAGCGTGAAGGCTACGGCAGAAGGCAGAGGCAATAAAGAATTAGCATAGGAGTTCAATAAAATATCTAAGAGTCCTTCGGGAACTTTATTGAGCCTTTTACATTGAGCTAATAAATCTTCGTCGGGCAGCCAGACTTTTATAGCGAGCCACGTTATGAAATTTATCAGGCTGTCGCTCAAAACGTCCCAGCGTATCAGCGGCAATAATCTGAAAGCCTCGCTTATGCACAAGCCTAAATCTAATTTATCAACGATTGTGCGCCGTTCAATTCCGTAAAGCCATATAGTAGGGTAGCATAAATGCATCGGCGGCTGTATTCTCGCGCCGGCGAGCCATGTTAAATATAATCCGCGCTGCAGGGGTGTCATAGCTGCGTAGCTTTCCGCGCCGTCCGCCAGTAATTCATCGCCCTGCTTAGGAAATTCTACGGGCAGAGTAATATCTATGCACGACGGCTCAGGAGTGGCGCACTCTCCGTTTGACCAATAAGCCACAGGGCCGGGCACCGTGATATTATCGAGCTGAATATTTCCAGAGCGTCCGCACCACCGCAATAAATTAACCTGCGCCTGAGCTTTTTTCTTTGGCTCCGATGAAAGTCCATAGGGCGACTCTTCGCCTGCCGGAGCGTGGGCTGAATACGTCGCGCCCGAAGCAAGTTCGGGGGAAGTCAGGGGCTTTGCCGAGAGAATAAAATTCTGCTCGTCTCCATCTGCTGATGTCTGTTCAGTCTCCGGGAGATCTAAAGATGCCGGGTCTATTGCCTGAGCGTCTTGAGTTTCGTTTTCAGTGCTGGCCTGCTTCGACTGCTGGCGGAAGAACGCGCCGACCGCCACAACAACGAACAAGCTGATAACTAAATAAATCATGATTAAAAAAAATCGCCGCTTTCTTAAAATTTTTGTATAAATATACCAAAAAAGTGCGGCGGAGTTTTAATTTTTTCACTTAGCCGTGAGCTGCGGCTTTTTTGTTATACTATCTAGCGAAATTTTTAATCGGAGGAATTTTTATGAAAGATTTTGAAGTCAAAGATATATTGCTTGCCGAACGCGGTCAGAAAAAAATTGACTGGGCTTGGCAGTATATGCCCTCGCTTAATTTTCTTTATGATAAGTACAAAAATTCGCAGCCGTTCAAAGGCGCAACAATCGCGGCGTGTCTTCATCTCGAGGCCAAGACGGCAAATTTATTAATCACCCTCACAAAACTTGGAGCGACAGTCGCGGCGTGCGGAAGCAATCCCCTCTCGACTCAGGACGACATCTGCGCGGCCCTCGCTAAAAACGGCGTGCATGTTTACAGCCACAGGGGCATGACGACGGAAGAATATTTTGATTACGTCAAAAAAGTTTTGAGTTACAAGCCTAACGTGATAATCGATGACGGCGCGGACGTAGTAGCAACCGTTCACAAAGAAATGCCGGAGTTAATTCCGAACATTCTCGGCGGCTCTGAAGAGACAACGAGCGGCGTTAAAAGGCTCAAGGCCATGAACGCGCAGGGCGTTTTGAAGTTCCCGATGATTGATGTTAATGACGCATTGAGCAAATATCTATTTGACAACAGATACGGCACAGGACAGTCAGTTTGGGACGGATTTATAAGAACAACTAACATGATAGTCGCCGGAAAGACCGTAGTAATTGCCGGTTACGGCTGGTGCGGACGCGGCGCGGCTATGAGAGCGGCAGGTTTCGGAGCGCATGTTGTAGTAACTGAAATTGATCCTCACAAGGCCTGCGAGGCTTTAATGGACGGCTTCAGAGTTATGAGCATGGAAGAAGCCGCTAAAATCGGCGATATATTTTTAACTTTCACCGGAAATATTCACGTTATACGCAAAGAACATATTGAAAAAATGAAAAACGGCGCAGTTCTCGGCAACGCCGGGCATTTTGACGTTGAAATCAGCAAGCCCGACTTAAAAGCTCTTTCTGTAAAAGTCGAACAATTAAGAGACAACATCGACACTTATATAATGCAAGACGGACGCAGAATAAATCTTTTAGGCGAAGGAAGATTAACGAACCTTGCATGTGCTGACGGCCACCCGATTGAAATTATGGATTTGAGTTTTTCTCTTCAGCTTGAGAGCGCGTTACATATTTACACTCATAAACTTGAAAAAGGTTTATATCCTGTTCCTGTTGAGACTGACAGAGCAGTAATGGAATCAAAACTTGCGGCACTTGGAATTAAAATTGATACGATGACAGAAGAACAGGCCGAGTATATGAAAAGCTGGCAGGAATAAATAATGGAGTGGCAGTTCTCGCAGTTATTTATAATCTGCCCTTTCGTATTTATCGGCGGAATGATTGACGCTATAGGAGGCGGCGGCGGTTTAATTTATCTTCCGGCTTTTTTAATATCGGGACTGCCTATTCATTATGCTATAGGAACGAATAAAATCAGCTCTTCAATGGGAACTTCAATAGCTTTCACAAAATTTTTGCTTGACGGCTACATATCTCTAAAACTTTCAGCCTGCGGAGTAATTTTTGCTCTTATCGGCTCATCGTTGGGAGCAAAAACGGCTTTATTAATCAGCGATCACATTTTCAAAATTTTAATGCTCTTTATATTGCCGATTACTGCTTTTTATGTTTTCAAGAGTCAGGATTTATTAACGGAAGAAAGAGACTCGATGCCCATAACAGCAAGAACTTATGTTATATGCGTTCTTATAGCGTTTTTCTTGGGATTTTACGACGGATTTTACGGGCCCGGCGCAGGGACTTTTATGTTATTGTTTTTAGCAGGAGCGGCAAAATTGAGCGTCCAAAAAGCAAACGGTGTAGCAAAAGCCATAAACTTAGCAACAAATTTAGCTGCCTTAGCTGTATATTTAATGAACGGCAAAGCAATTTTAATATTAGGAGTAACAGCGGGAATTTTTTGCATAGCAGGAAATTATATAGGCGCGAAATTCTTTGAAAAGGGAGGCTCAAAGGCTGTACGGCCTGTTATACTTGTTGTATTATCATTATTTTTTATTCGTGTAATTTACGATTTATTTTTTTAAGAAAGGATTTGATTTTTCATGTTAAAACGTATTTTTATTTTTGCACTTGCGGTTGTTTTAACTCTTTCACTTGCTTCAATTTCGCTTGCTCATCCGGGCAAACTTGATGCTAACGGCGGACATTATGACAAGGAGACCGGCGAATATCATTATCATAAAGGCCCTAACGCTCTTGAAAGTTTTGAAGTCAGGCGCAACACCGTTTACAAAGCAAAAGTTGAGCGCGTTGTTGACGGCGATACGGCTATAATTTCATTTATTTTTGATGACGGAAGCAAATATCTCAAAGAGCGCGTAAGATTTTTAGGCGTTAATACTCCCGAAACAGTACACCCGAATAAACCTGTAGAATATTACGGAAAAGAAGCAAGCAATTTTACAAAGTCAGAATTAACAGAAAAAACCGTATGGCTTCAAACTGACGTAGAAGTTAAAGACCGTTACGGAAGAATGCTCGCTTATGTCTGGATGAAAGAGCCGTCTAAAAAAGATCTTGATGACGAGGACGCAATACGCGAATATATGTTCAACGCAAAATTATTATTAGACGGTTATGCGCAGTTAATGACAGTTCAGCCGAACTCAAGATATTCAAATTTATTCGTTCATTTCCAGAGAGAAGCGCGTCAGGAAAATCGAGGACTTTGGGGCAAAGATCCGGATTAAATTTTAATTAGGAATTAGGAGGTAGGAGTTAGAAATTTTTAATTTCTAATTCCTCAATTTTTTTAATTCATGCGTTCAAACAGGAATAAAAGCATATTAGTTCAAACGGTTTTAATTATTGCGCTGCTTTTTTGTGCTGCCGTAGCTGTGAACGGACTTGCAATTTATGACAACGGCTCTGATTTTTATATGTCGGTAGTTATTGACAACAAACGCAGATTAACACACTACGTTGAAGGCATGATGAGCGGCTATGCTTCTATTTCTTGGCTTCTTGACTACTGGCTCGAAAATTATGAACTCATTGATATTTCAAGAGACTTTGAAGATGAAGACTTTTCAAAATATGAAGAAATCCCATACGAAATTTTAATAAACAGAAAAAATATAAAATCTGAAACACTTGAAAATCTTTTGCCGGAGCAGCAGTTTTTATTTGCTGAATATTGCTATCGTGAGTTAATGTCAAACTACGATGAAGTTAAAACAATGCTTCAGCCGTTCATTTTATACTGCATAAGACCTTTAGAAGATAATGAAGCCTTTGTATTTTTTAACGCTATAGATAAAAGTATTCATGACGCATTTATAAAAGAGCAGTTAGGCACTATATGGCCTCTTGACATCTCAAAACACCCTGTTATTAAAAACATGTACGAAACGGGCCGTGAATTAGACGAATTTGAACACGTAAAAGTTAAAAATCAGGAAATTTTATACGGCTATATGCCGTTAATCGTTGACGGGAAAATTATATGCCACATAACGGCGGCTTTTCTTTACGATGATGTTAAAAACGCAATTTATAACAATTTAATTTCAGTTGAAGTTAAAAATGCTTTTCTGCTTGTTGCTGCCGGAATTATATTAACAGTTCTTCTTTATTTGACTATGTTAAGTCCGTTGTCAAAAGTTCAAAGCAGCGTGAGAGAATTTACAAGGCGTAAAGACAGCTCTTCAATCGTTGACGAGCTTGAGACAATAAAATCAAAAAACGAGATAGGCCGCCTAGCAGATGATATTTCATTATTAGCCGTTACTCTTGAGCAGTATACTGAAGAAGCCTCGCGCTTATCCGCTGAAAAAGCAAGAATTGACACGGAGCTTTCACTCGCCGCAAACATACAGGAGGGAATTTTGCCAAAAGATTTTCCTAATGTAAAAGAATTTTCCATTTATGCCTCAATGAGACCTGCTAAAGAAGTCGGAGGAGATTTTTATGATTTCTTTATGATTGATGAAGATCATATAGCCCTAGTTATCGGCGATGTATCAGGAAAAGGAATTTCGGCGGCACTTTTCATGATGACTGCAAAAACGGTTTTGAAAGACTGCGCTTTATCCGGGCATAATTCCATTCAAAAAATAATAAATGAAGTCAATGATAAATTATATGAAGGCAATGAAGCGATGCTCTTCGTAACTTTATGGTTCGGGATAATGACAATTTCAACGGGTGAAATAATTTACATAAACGCAGGCCATGAATATCCGGCATTAAGACGAAATAATGAAGACTTCAAAATTATAAGTGACATTCACGCGAGACCGTTAGCAATATTAAAAAATATAGTTTTTTCTTCAGGAAGATTAAAGTTAAATAACGGCGATACACTTTTCCTTTACACTGACGGCGTTATTGACGCAAATAATAAAGATGATGAGCAGTTTGGAGAAGACGGCCTCGTTGAAACTCTTAATGAGAAACCTGACGGAAGCCCTCAAGAACTTGAAGCAATTATATTAAGAAAGTTAAACGAATTTACAAAAAATACTCCGCAGTTTGATGACACTACAATGTTATGCGTAAAATATCTTGGAAATCGCGATTAAAAATTAACGGCTTTATATTCTTGACGAAAAATAATAAGAGCGATAAAATACTTTCTGCATTATGAACCAGCACTTATTAGCCGGGCTGGTGGAATGGTAGACACACGGGACTTAAAATCCCGAGGGCGTAAAGTCCGTGAGGGTTCAAATCCCTCGTCCGGCACCACTATCGCGGGGTGGAGCAGTTTGGAAGCTCGTCGGGCTCATAACCCGAAGGTCAAAGGTTCAAATCCTTTCCCCGCCACCAATTTTTTAATAAGGCGGTATAGCTCAGTTGGCTAGAGCACGCGGTTCATACCCGCGTTGTCCCCGGTTCGAATCCAGGTGCCGCCACCAAAATTTACTTTCTCAAGCATTTACACCATTTTTTCTTCCTTTAAGTGGGTATCTTTCTCTTTTGCTTCAATTATGAATTAGGAAGTAGGAATGAGGAAGT
>JAFSXR010000067.1 GCA_017443985.1 Synergistaceae bacterium | reverse complement strand
GAGGCCCGTAAAATAAAACATGGTCTAACGGTTCGCCCCGTCCTTTAGCCGCGGCGATATAGATTTTTAATTTCTCTTTTAATTTTTCCTGTCCCGTGAACTCGTCAAGATAATGAGGCCGGACGCTTATATCTTCTTGAGATCGCGGAGGATCAAAAATTCTTGCGGGGGTTATATTGTCTTCAGGCATTTTTTTTATTTACTTGTGCAATTCTTTTAAAGCTAATCTCAATAAATCTTCTTCTGAAAGTTTTGCGAAGTCTTCGCCGTGAGCAGCTCTCAAAAGATTTATAACTCCTCCTGCGTCTGCTCTAGTGAAGCCCAACGAAATAAGCGCGTCCATTACATCTGGAACGGTTTTATTTTGTTCGGGCTTTCCGGTTGAGCTTGAAGCTTGCGGATTTTCCCGGAGGCCGGAAATATTTTTAAGTTCAAAGCATAAACGTTCGGCGGTCTTCTTGCCAATGCCGGGGACTCGTGTAAAGGCTGTAATATCTGCGTTAGAGATAGCGTTGATTACGTCTTCGATAGAAAGCTCCGATAAAATCGCAATAGCCGTACGGCCGCCAATGCCTTTAACGCTAGTAAGCCTCAAAAAAAATTCTCGTTCTCTTTCAGATTTAAATCCGTAGATCACCACGCCTGACTCTGAAAATTGCAAGCTCGTTATAATTTTTGCGGGCTGATTAATTTTGCAAGTGTTCAGGACTGAACGTGAACAGATAATTTCAAAGCCTATGCCGTTTACGTCAAGGATAATAAGATTTTCAAATAAATCTAAAATTTTTCCGGTTAATGAACGAATCATGATTACGAATTAATTAAAGCAAGGCCGGTTATCGCGGCGGCTAGAGCGTCTGCTGTGTCATCGGGGCGGGGAATTTCTTTTAACGCTAAGAATCTTTGCACCATGCCTTGAACTTGAGTATTGACTGCTGTGCCTGTGCCGCAGAGGGCTAATTTAATTTGATTGGGTTTGGGCTCAACGACTTTTAAATTATTTTGAGCGGCGGCAAGCATGACGACCCCGCGGGCCTGATAAACAAATTCGGCGGTTGTCGTGTTGCGTCCAAAAAATAAACGCTCTACCGAAATTAAATCCGGCTCACAAATTTTTATTTGTTCTTGCAAGTCGTTGTAAATTTTCAGCAAGCGTTCAGTGAAATTCATATCGGGCTTTGTTTCAATACAGCCGTAGTTCAGGGCCTGAAGCTTAAATCCCGACTGCATAACCGCGCCGTAACCAACGCGGGCGAGGCCGGGATCTATGCCAAGGCATACTATATTATTCTTACTCGTCCTCAATTTGTGAGGCTACTTCGTCCGGAATATCGAAATTAGAATAAACGTTTTGTACGTCGTCATGTTCTTCGAGAGCGTCAACGAGTCTCAAAACTTTTCGCGCCGCTTCGGGGTCTGAAACTTCGACAGGGGTCTTAGCAATCATAGAAACTTCTGCATTCTCTACGACGTACTTATTATCTTCAAGGGCTTTCTGAAGATTATCAAGGTCGGCCGGCTCGCAGTAAAGAGTAAAGCCTCCGTCGCTTGCTTCCATATCAGACATTCCCGAGTCAAGGCCAAGAGTCATTAAAGCATCTTCGTCAAGTCCCTCGCCTTTGACTTCGATAACTCCTTTTCTGTCGAACATCCAAGCGACACTTCCGGACTCTCCCATTTGTCCTCCGTTGCGGGCAAGGAGGGCGCGGATCTCCGGTGTAGTACGATTTCTGTTATCGGTCATTACGTTTACGAGTACGGCTATTCCTGACGGCCCGTAAGCTTCGTAAGTAAGTTCATCGTAAGAAATATCTCCGAGTTCTCCGGTGCCGCGTTTAATTGCGCGGGTTATATTATCGTTGGGAACGCTGACGGCCTTTGCGCGTTCGATAGCTGTCTTGAGGCGCATGTTCATAGCGGGGTCGCCGCCGCCTTCTTTAGCTGCGATTATTATTGCGCGAACTAATTTCTGAAAAAGATTTCCTCTTTTTGCGTCCTGAGCTGCTTTACGGTGCTTGATATTTGCCCATTTTGAATGTCCTGACAAGATTTATCACTCCTAAGAATAAATGCGATTTAAAATAAATTTTTTTGATTTCTCTTTGCTTTATTATACATTGGCTTTAAAAATTGGGATTGGCTTGCGCTTGTGCTGGCTTTTGATTCTCATTGCCTCGATTTTTTTGCGGGTTTCTTCATTATTAATATGTCCGGTTGAAAGGTACTCGTCCAGAATGTCATAAGTGAAGCCCATGTCGTTTTCGTCGGTCTGGCCTTCAAAGAGTCCGGCACTCGGAGCTTTAGTAATAATTTTTTCAGGGACTCCCAAAATTTTTGCGGCCTCACGGATTTCGCGTTTTAAAAAATTTGCCAGAGGCATTAAATCGACTCCGCTGTCGCCGTATTTAGTGAAGTAACCTGTTTCGTATTCGGAGCGGTTGCTTGTGCCGCAGACTAAAAGATTTTTTGTTTGAGCTACAGCGTACAGCGTCACCATTCGCAGGCGGGCTTTCATGTTTGATTGAGTGAGGGTGTTAAGTTTTAGGCCCGATGCCTTTGAAAGTGAATCGAACGTGTCTGTCAAGTCAACGCGCAAAAAATTTAAATCCAGAGCGCTGATTAATAATCTCGCGTCCTCTTCATCTTCGTCTATACTGTGGCAAGGCATGATCACTCCGGTGACTCCTTCGCGGCCAAGAGCCTCACGGCCAAGAGCAGCAAGAACAGAACTGTCAATTCCGCCCGAAAGGCCAAGAACTATTCCCGAAGCTCCAGCGTTAGAAACCTGCTCGCGTAACCATTGCTCACACTGATCAATAATATTTCGCAAGTTAGAAAATTCCCCTTATTAAAAGATATTTTTTATTATACACTTGCGAAAACTCCCAGCGTATAATGAAAAAAATTTTTTTATGGGGAGTTTGATTATTTTGATTGAGTTCGGCGATATATTTGAGCTACTAAAAAATTTTTCTTCTGAACTTCTTGTCATTGCGGTGATATTAGCGCTCACGATAGCAGTGAGCATTTATCGGGAGCATTCTTTGAAGAATATTTTGGTCTTGTCTGTATTATTAATTT
>JAFSXR010000066.1 GCA_017443985.1 Synergistaceae bacterium | reverse complement strand
GCGAGCGCAATTTTAATGCCCGGCAATGCGATTTATGAGACACGTTTAACTCTTGCGCAAATGGGACTTCCTAAGGGCGGGACAACGGGCTTTGAAATTTTCGACGACTCTAAAATGGGAATGAGCGAATTTCAGCAGAGAATAGCTTATATGCGAGCCATTGAAGGAGAATTGGCGCGGACTATTTCGCAGATGGCTTCGGTTGAAAATGCGAGAGTGAGCGTAGTTATTCCCGAACAGAGATTATTTTTAGAGCAGCAGAAGCCTTCGACAGCTTCGGTCTTGTTGAGATTAAGACAGGGAGCGACGATCGGGCCGACGCAGGTTAAGTCAATAATTCATTTAGTGGCGCACAGTGTGGACGGCCTAGAGCCTGATTCAGTTACGGTCGTTGACACAAACGGGCGTATACTCTCCGACATGGTATCGGACTCGATGATAATGTACAATCCCGACAGCACGAACACAGTTACTTCAGTGCAGAGAGAACTTGAACGTCAGCACGAGAAAGAACTTGAAAATAAAGTCCGCGTTATGCTTGAACAAGTTTTCGGGCCGGGCACGGCGGTTGTCAGAGTCAAAATAGATTTAGACTTCGACAAAAAAACAAGCTCATATGTTGAATACACGCCAAACCCCGAAACGGGCACGGGAGTTCCGAGAAGCAACGAACGTCAGGAAGAAAGTTATACCGGGCAGGGAAATCCCGTCAACGGAAATCCCGGAACGACAACGAATATTCCGGGCTACGCGATAAATTCAAACACTGTTGAAAGCGAATATAACAGATCGAACGCGACAACAAACTACGAAATCAGTACGCGGAAGGGCGATCAGGTCGTAACGCCCGGCGGAGTCCGCAGGCTGTCGGCTTCGGTCTTGATTGATGATAAATATAACGAAATAACGGAAGAAAGATTAGAGTCATTGCAGGAAGTAATTTCTTCTGCGATTGGCTTTAGCAGGGAGCGCGGAGACAGTCTTGTCGTCAGGGCGATGAGATTTTCAACGGCATTCGCTGATTCTATGGCTGAAGAGCTTAGACAGGAAAGAATGTGGAAAATAATTTACGGCTCCGTTGCGGCGTTCTTTGTTCTGTTGATTCTTGCGATAGCGTTCTATGTCTGGGTAAGAATGAAGCGCGCTAAACTTGCCATTCAGGAAATCGAAGCGGAGGGCAAGAAAGTTCCGACCATTCAAGAGATGCTCACGTCGCCGGATTTACTCGCGTTTCAAGGTGAAATGGCAGTGCTTGAAGAGCAGCTCAGGGCATACGCTAAGAGTCACCCGGACGAAATTGCGACGCTTGTTAATGAGTGGCTGTCGAATGACGGCTAAGTGAGTTAGGAGTTAGGAATTAGGAATGAGCCGTTTTGATAAAGCAAAAGAGCGTTTACGCTCTGTTCCTAAAGACTATACGTACACGGAAGCAAAAGCACTCTTGAAACAGTTAGGCTTTGAAGAAAGTAATAAAGGCAAAACGTCCGGCTCTCGTGTAAAATTTTTTAGAATATCGGACAAGAAAATAATATTGCTGCATAAACCGCATCCGTCTGATGTAATGTCTCCTAAGAGCATTAAAAGTTTAGCGGAAGTGTTGGAGGAAGAATTATTATGAGCAACATTTTAGAATATAAAGGCTATCATACGAATATAGAAATTGATTTTGAAAATCATTCTTTATACGGAAAAATTGAGGGAATAAGCGACCTTGTAAATTTCGAGAGCGAAACTATAGCAGGCATTGAAAAAGAATTTCATGATGCCGTTGATGATTATCTTGATTTTTGCGATGCTGTAGGAAAAATTCCCGAAAGTGAAAAATATGTTGCTGAATACGCATAGGAGTTTTTGCCATGCCGAAAAATGATGAAAAAGCCGGAGAAGCAAAAGGACTGACGGGCCGTGAAAAAACTGCGGTCCTAATGGTCTCACTTGGGAGCGACGTAGCCCCCGAAGTTTATAAAAGGCTCGATGATTCTACGATTGAGTTAATAACGCTTGAGATAGCGAATTTAAGAAAGGTAACGCCCGATGTAAAGCTCACGGTCTTGAAAGAAGCGCAGGAAATTTTAATGGCTCGTGAGTTCATGGCGCGTGGAGGTGTTGAATATGCCAGAGACGTACTTGAAAAAGCTCTTGGCCCGGAGAGAGCTGCCTCGTTGCTTGCAAGAATTACAGCAAGTCTTCAGGTTAAGCCGTTTGATTTCATGAGACACACGGACGCAGGCCAGATACTTGGCTTCATTCAGAACGAGCACCCGCAGACGATAGCATTAATTCTTTCATATCTTGAACCGCCTCAGGCCGCAATGATTTTAAGCGGCTTAAATCCGATTTTGCAGGCCGATGTTACGAAAAGAATTGCTAACATGGACAGAATTACTCCGGAAGTTTTGAGGGAGGTTGAAAGAGTGCTTGAACGTAAATTAAGCAGCGTTATGGGTCAGGACTTCACCGTTGCCGGAGGCATTGACGCGGTCGTCGCGATCGTCAACAGTACCGACAGAGCTACGGAAAGAAATATTATGGAGTACTTAGAAGAAAATGACCCGGAACTCGCCGAAGAAATTAAAAAGAGATTATTCGTCTTTGAAGACTCTATGCGTCTTGACGACAGATCCTTACAGCGCGTACTGCGTGAGGTCGATATGAAAGAACTCAGCCTCGCTCTTAAAGGCGCGACGGAGGATCTTAAAACTAAATACCTTAAAAACATGTCCAAGCGTGCAGCGGAAATGTTACAGGAAGATATGGACTTCATGGGCCCGGTGCGCGTGAAGGACGTGGAAGAGGCACAGCAGAAAGTCGTCAACATAATACGCGGACTGGAGGAACAGGGCGAAATCGTCATAGCTTCCGGCGGAGGAGACGATATGATTGTCTAGTCTTGCTCATCAGCGCGTGCTGCGGACGGTCAGACTTTTGCCGCAAGCCGTTAAAATCGGTATTCTTGAGAGTGAGATTAAGCAGTCGGGCGTGAAGCCTCAAGAGCCTAAACAGCAGGCCCCTGAGAAAAAAATAACGCCGCCCCCGTCTGCCCCTAAAGTCGTTCAAGTTAAGATGTCCGAGCGGAACTCGAAAGAGCTTGAAGAATTGACGGTGCAGATAAAAGCCCTCACGAACAGCCTAAGCAATGCCGAAGTTGCCAACGCTGAATTAACAGAAGCTAAAAAGAAACTTGAAAGCGAAATCGGCGGCATTAAGTCAGACTACGAGAAGCGCAGAAAGACTCTCGAATCCGAAGCTCAGGCCAATGCAAAAAAAATCGCCGACAAAGCACGCGATCAGGCAATTTCCGAAGGGCAGATTAAAGGCTATGAGGACGGCTTAAAAAAAGCACGCGAAGAAGTTGAGCAGGAATATTTAGAAAAATTTTCGAGCCTCGCAGGAATTATTGAAGGTGTCGGAAAAAAACTTGATGAAAATTTCGCCGAGCTTGTGAAACTTCATCAGCCTCGAATGATCAGAATGTGGACGGAAATGCTGCGGAGAATGCTGCATCGTCAGGTTGAATTAAATCCCGACACTATAGACAATGTTTTGTCGGAATTATTGTCGCGCTTGAGTGATAAAAATCAGATTTTAATTTACGTATCTCCAGACGACATAAAAAATCTTGAAGGCAATCTTGATACAAAATTTCAAGAAGCTCTGCGCGGTGCCAAGCGCGTCGAATTAAAATCAGATCCGAACGTTCAGCCTGGAAGCTGTCTTGTCGAAACGTCCTTAGGTATTTATGACGCTCGCTGGAAAACTCAAATGAGCCAGGTTGAATCAGTCGTCGATGAAATTTTTCAGCAGGTAAACAAAGAGTGAACAGAACATGGACGCTGATTTATTTCAATTATTTTCCGTTGATCTTCTTCAAAAGCCTTTAATAAAAATTAACGGGCGCATTGTTCAAGTTGTCGGGCTTGTCGCGGAGTCGCAGGGCCCTGATGTCCGCGTCGGCGACTTGTGCCACATATGCTTTCGGGACGGCTCTCACGAACTTGACGCGGAGGTCGTAGGCTTCCGGGAGAACAGAGTTTTATTAATGCCGCTCGGAGCTTTGCAGGAAGTCGGGCCGGGCTGTGATGTAATTTCAACTAACAGGCCGCTTGAAGTTCCCGTCGGCGAATCTCTTTTGGGGCGCGTGCTTGACGGTCTGGGCAATCCCATTGACGATAAAGGGCCGATCGTTGCGAGTGATTTTTATCCGTTATACGCAACTCCGCCTCACCCGTTAAAGCGCAAAATGGTAGATACTCCGCTTTCTGTCGGAGTTAGGGTTATTGACGGCATGTTGACGCTCGGCAAGGGACAGCGTATAGGAATTTTCGCAGGCTCCGGCGTTGGCAAAAGTACTCTCATGGGAATGATGGCGCGCTACACTACAGCAGACATAAACGTAATTTCACTCGTCGGCGAACGTGGCCGCGAAGTTCGTGAATTTATTGAGCGTGATTTAGGCCCGGAAGGTCTCAAGCGTTCAGTCTTAGTTATAGCGACTTCCGACCAGCCTGCTTTAATCAGATTAAAATCAGCAATGACGGCTACGGCAATCGCAGAATATTTCAGGGATCAGGGCAAAGACGTTTTATTAATGATGGACACAGTAACACGTGTAGCGCGTGCACAGCGTGAAATCGGACTTGCTATAGGCGAGCCTCCTGCAACACGCGGCTATACTCCATCGGTTTTTGAAATGCTGCCGAGATTATTAGAGCGTGCCGGAGCCGGAGAGGTCGGGAGCATTACGGGAATTTATACAGTCTTAGTTGACGGCGACGACATGAACGAACCTGTAGCTGATACAGTGCGCGGAATTTTGGACGGGCATATAGTTTTGTCGCGAAAAATTGCCGCAAGAAATTTCTATCCTGCCGTGAGCGTTCTCGACAGCGTTAGCCGTGTAATGCCTGCTCTAGTTTCCCGTGAACATTTAGACGCGGCCGGGCGTGTCCGTGATTTATTAGCAACTTACGCTGAGTCCGAAGACTTAATAAATATAGGCGCGTATAAATCCGGAACTAACATGCGCGTTGACTGGGCATTAGCTAACATGGAAGAAGTAAGGCATTTTTTATCACAGCGCGTTGAAGACCCGACTAGCTTTGAAGAAACTGACAAGAGATTATTAAGTCTTGCGCCATATCCAACGCAAGGACAAGCACAGGAAAATTAAAATAATTTAACATGCAGCAGAGGATATCAAAATTTAATCGAATATTAAAAATCCGTGAGGACAGCCGCAAAAATGAGCAGGCCATTTTAGCCGCAGAACGCAGCGAGGAGCGTGCTGTCATCAATCATATAACACAGCTCGAAGGCGAAAAAGCCCAAGCTATTCGAGATTTCAGCACGACGGGCGAAAAAATTATTTCGGCCACGGATTTATGGTTTCAACGTCAATTTATTGACGCAATAGACACGGACATTCATAAAGGCAAAGAGTCTTTGAACGAAGTTCGCGGAAGAATTGTTAATACAGAAGCAAGACTAGTAGAGCGTCATAAAGACGTTAAGATTATGGAAACTTATATAGGCCGCTTAAAAGAATTAAATTTTCAGGAAGAATTAGGAATAGAACAGAATGAACTCGATGACGTAGCGACAATGCAGTTTTCACGGAAGGGAGATAATTAACTAATGGGGCCGAATTTTACAAATATAAGCAGAGTTTTAACACGCATAGACGAAATTAACAGGCAGTTTAATATGTACCAGCAGCCTGCCGAGCCGTTAAAGAGCAGATTTGTTGATGTTCTCAATGACGTTGAAAGAGTTAAAAGAAAATCCGGCGGTGCAAAAAATATTTCAGGCAAAACAAGTTATATAGAACTTCAGGACGTAATCGACAAGTGCGCCGAAAAATATAATATCGACAACGAATTAATCCGCGCAATGATACAAGTTGAGTCAGGCTGGAACACTGACGCGGTCTCAAACAAAGGAGCGCAGGGACTTATGCAGCTTATGCCGAGAACTGCGGCAATGCTGGGAGTTAATGACCCGTTCGACCCCGTGCAGAATATCGAGGGCGGAGTAAGGTATATTTCAGATTTAACCGATAAATATCGAGGGGACATTGAAAAGGCTCTCGCGGCTTACAACGCTGGCCCGGCACGAGTAGACTCTGGAAATATTCCCGACGTTTCAAGACGTTACGTGAAAAATATCATGGCGATTTACCGCAGATTAAGGGAGGTTGGCTAGTATGGCGGAAGAACGGCAGGCGGCAGGAGAGCAGGCTCAAGCACCCGAACCAGTAGTACGCAAGAAAAAAAAGAAAAAGAAGCTCGGAAAATTAACTTTCTTTTTTTGGCTGATTTTGTTGGCACTCGGCACGGCAACGGGAATGCACCTGAGCGGAATTTGGGACGGAAGGCCGCTTTTCTGGACAGTCATTCCTAACGTTCCATACGTGGGCAAGCAGCTCTCGGAATTTTTCCAAGTTCCTGAATATTACGCGCTCAGTGTCGGCGAACGCAGAGCAGTGGAGCTTGAGCAATGGCAGAGGAGGCTTGACGCTCAGGAGCGTGCTCTTCAAAGCAGAGATGTCGAGCAGATGACAATTTATGAAAACCGGGAACTCGCTCTCGTTGAGATGTCGCGTGATATAGCAAGAGGACAGCGGAGACTACGGGCACAGCAGGCGGAGCAGGCGGCTCAGGGTCAGTCTGAAGGAGCTACGGAAGCAGAGCAGGAATTAATGAACCAGGTTGCGCGCACTTATCAAAACATGTCAGCACGAAACGCCGCTGCAATAGTTGAACAGCTCCGGGACTCTCTGGCAGTCGAGTTGATGATGAAACTGCCCAACGATGTAAGAGCTTCCATTATGGGAAAAATAAAACCCACTAAGGCCGCGAGAATTACGGAATTAATGTCCCGTCCTCAACAGCAAAGATAAAGATAAAAAATAATTTTTACGGGAGGGATTAATCATGGCGGACTTGTTAGCTATTGACATTCAAGCCCAAGCTCCAAAGCAAACAGCTGCGACCATAAGTAACAGTAATGATAAAACAGAAAACAAATCGGGATTTTTTGACAGCCTCATGAATGAATACGGGACCAAAGAAAATCTCCATACGGCAAATAATAAAAATACCGCAGTTTCAACGGGCTTCAAAGGCATAAATTTATTCTCCGGCTCCGTTATTGACGTGCTTGCGAATATGGACGCGCCGGAATTATTAAATAATTTTGCTGAAGCTGACGGCGCAGAAAATCTTTTCGCACAGTTGAAAAATTCCTTGACTAAAATAAAAAACTCACAGTCCGAAGTTTTTTACACTGAAGAAGAAATAAATTTTAACGAAAATATTTCACAGCTTCTTAACATGACTGAAGAGGAGCTGAACTCGAAAATCTCTTCGCTTCCAGAAGAGGCACAGCAGGAAATAAAAAATCTCATTGACGAAATTATTAACTCCGTCAAGAAGGGCGGAGATGTAACACAGCCTCTCGAAAAATTAGCTCACGCATTGAGCGGTAATGAAATTAAATTAGAGCCTGAAAATAAAAATAAAATTATAAAAAATGATGACGATGACGACAGCGAAATAAAATCGGACGAAGGCCAAGAGCTTGACAGCGAAATTATTAATGCTGCCGGGCTCGCAGGAGTTCAGAGCGAAAAAAATAATAATTCTGAAAATGTTGAGGCCAAGCCGGAAAAAAATTTATCTCTCAAAAATAATGAGCCTCACTCAAAACAAGTTCAGTATACTGTAAATAATAATGACGCGCCGAAAATTGAAAGTAAAGCTGAAAATGAGAACGCAGGGCCCGACGCTGATTTTAATAAAATTCTTGAAAAGCGCGAAAATCCTGAGGAAAATAATTTTTCAGATACGGGCGAAAATAACGAAAGCGAAGATCAAAATTTTAATCAGGCCCGTGAGAATTTTTCGGACAGCCGCAATCAATCACGCTCACGCAATGACGCTCGCAGGACTTCAAACGAAATTTCGCGTGCTGATGACGATCGCGGAACGGGCTCAAACGCTCACAGAACAGAACGAAGCGATTTTCAAAATTTTTTTGAGGGCGTATTGAACAGCCGCAGGACTTCGCAGACTTCGACACAGCCGCTAAATCTTCGTGAAAATTTGAATTTCAATCAGAGCGAAACTTTACGCAGCGGCCTTGTTAATGTCGTGAGATTTATACGCGCCGACGGAGTACAAAAAGCTAACGTTATCGTTGACCCTCCGGCACTCGGCAGAATTTCCGTAGAGCTTACGTCAAGTTCTTCGGGCGTTGAAGCGTCAATTAAAGTCGCAAGCGAGCAAATCCGACAATTAGTGCAAGACCAGTTGTCCCAGCTCCGAATGAATTTAGCTGAACAGGGCGTTCAAGTCGCAGAATTTACGGTCGACGTTCAGCAGGACAGCCAACAGAACGGAAGAAACTCTCAGGACGAGAATAATAATCAGAACGGACGCGCAGGAATTGTCGCAGGAGCTGAAGAGGACGACACTGAAGAATTTAGAGTTGACCTTGAGGAAGGATTATTATACTGGGTAGCATAAAAGCAGGTAGGAGTTAGGAGGTAGGAGTTAGAAAATACTTCCTGATTTCCAGGCTTAACATAGAGGGAGAATAAAATAATGCCGGTAACGAATACAAATAACTATACAGACTTAACAAATTTAACCGTAACGAACAATACGACGACTAATTCTTCGTCGTCAGCAACTACGGCTACTAATAATGAACTTGGCAAGGACGCTTTCTTAAAATTATTAATCGCTGAACTTTCTAATCAAGACCCGCTTAACCCGGTAGAGGACCGCGAATTTATTTCACAGATGGCTACATTCTCAAGCCTTGAACAGATGCAGAACATGAACAAAACTCTTGAGAGCATGTCTGAAGCAAATAAATTCTCCGCCGTAAGTTATATAGGCAAGGCGATAGCTTTCACTAATGACGAGGGCAAACAGGTTCCGGCAATGGTCAACGCCGTATGGTTCGAGAACGGCAAGACAATTCTCGACACAACGGAAGGCGATGTGCCTCTTGAGAAAGTCGAAGGAATATCCGAAGTAAGTTAATAGAATAAAAAAAATTGCTCTCACGGACGAGACATAAGGCAGGAACAGGAAGAACGCCCGCCGAAAAAAATAAATAAATAAAATTCAGAGAGGAAATTAAAAAAAATGTTAAGAGCTTTAATGACAGCAGTAACGGGTGTTCGCGCTCATCAGACCATGCTCGACGTTACGGGCAATAACATAGCCAACGCAAACACGACAGGATTTAAGAAAGACAATACGATTTTCGCCGACTTAATGTATCAGGCGAATAAATACGCTTCAGGCTCAGGAGACACACGCGGAGGAATTAACCCGGCTCAGGTCGGTTTGGGCGTAAGCGTCTCCGCAATCGAAACGATACACACTCAGGGATCGAGCTCTTTCACCGGCAACGCTTCAGACATGATGATACAGGGCAAAGGCTTTTTTGTTTATGCTAACGGAAATTCACAGCTCTTCAGCCGTTCGGGCGCATTAGTTCTTGACAATAACAGCGACGTTGTTATGTCTGGTCAGGGCTATAAGCTTCAGGGCTACAAAATGGAAGATACTCCGCTCGACGGTTATCAGCAGGCCGCAGAACTTTCAACAGTAAATATTCCTTTAGGACAGAAAATTGACGCAAAGGCCACGACAAGAGTCGATTATCAATGTAACTTGGACAGCAGAACGAATGCGTATCTTTCATACGGTTTCGCGGACTTGCCTTTTAACGTTGTCGCAGGCTGGAAAGGAAATTCAACCGGCACGGCTCAAGTCAACATGGACGGAACAAATTACGACATGAGTTTCATGACTGATTTTCAGGCTACAACAAATACCGACACATCTGGCGTAAATTACTTAAATATTACGATTGCCAACGGTGATAACGAGACACAGGTTACTTTTGACATGGTCAACGTGGATAATACAACGGGGCTTCCGAAATTGGCTCTGCCGAAAATTAACCGCAACGCCGATGACACTGC
This sequence comes from Synergistaceae bacterium, assembly GCA_017443985.1. Classification (GTDB taxonomy): domain Bacteria; phylum Synergistota; class Synergistia; order Synergistales; family Aminobacteriaceae; genus JAFUXM01. The sequence goes on along the minus strand of JAFSXR010000066.1, from coordinate 38,614 downwards.
GAATGTAGGCTCACAGACCGTAGGCACAAATAATTTTGTCGGCTGGCTTAGTCCTGACATGACTTTTATTGACGATCCTACAACAGCTACGGCAACAGACCAGGCCACCCTCGATAAATATATTCCCGTCTATCAGTTTCCGGGCCAAGTCCCCCCGACATATTTCGCGGCGCAGTACGACGACACGACGGGCTCATTAAAATTCCGCAGTGTAACGTTTACTCCTGCTGACGAAGATGCCCCCGTGCTTGACGTTGACGCAACGAACATCAAAGCAAACCCGACGCTGTTCACTTACAACATTAAAGACAACATGAACTATACAAATTTTCAGCTTTCAGGTACGGCAACCGTTGAGGACGGCGGAGACCCCGTTAATGTTTCGTATAATTTCATCGCTGAATTTGACGAGAGCGTAACGACGGGCGGAACAAATTCAGAGCTTTCTAAAATGTCCTCAAAAATGACGCTCTGGTATTACGGCCTCAGCACTGCTGACGGAGCAGACGGCACTCCGGCAATGCACAAGTTAGACGCAACAGTTTATTTCAGTGCTGACGGAAGTTTTGACAGCGTTGAATGGTCCGACACGACAAACGATAACGCGCCTTTAGGCTATCGCATTGTTGACGATGATACGGGTACTGCAAATTTCAGAATAAGTGCAGGACAGTCAAGCCAAACAAGCAGCAAGACAGACACTTTGAATTTTCAACAGGCTCAAAATCTCGACACGCCTGCCGACAAATGGAACACAATGGGTACTGCGTATCAGGGCGGTTATCACGCAACTAAATTAACGATTTATGACGACAACGGCAAAGATCACACGCTCGAAGTAACTTTCAAGAAAATCACCGAAAACCGCTGGCGTTGGGAAGCGTTCTTAGTTGAGAAGAACGACGCGGACGAGGACGTTTTGTCAAATATTATTCCTCAGCCCAGCTCAGGAGAAATTGAATTTGACGGCTCAGGACGTATCAGCAACGCGGTAACGAGCGAAAATGCAAGACGCGGCGACGGCAACGACAGATACCCGAACGCTGAAGTCGAATTAACAATCCCGTTCAGCCTCAACGGTCAGCCGAACAGCGTTGTAACTTTGAACTTCGGCGGCGGCGTAGGAAGCGGCGGTTCGGCTCTTGACGGAGTAACCCAGTTCGCTTCAGCGACAACGACAAAGCCAGTTTATCAGGACGGCTACACAATGGGAGTTCTTGAAAACTATTCAGTCGCTGAAAACGGAATAATTACAGGCTCATATGACAACGGCGTTAATATTCCGCTTTACCGCGTGGCTGTAGCAACGTTTGCGAACGAGCAGGGACTTGAAAAAGTCGGAAATACAATGTTTCAAGCAACAGTGAACTCCGGCAACGCTAACATTGACGGCGCAACAACGAACGGCAAAGGAAAAATCATGTCGCAGTATGTTGAGATGTCAAACGTTGATTTAACGGAAGAGTTTACGCATTTAATCATTGCTCAAAGGGGCTTCCAGGCCAATGCCCGAACGGTTACGGTCAGCGACCAGATACTTGAAGAAGTCGTGAACTTGAAGAGATAAGAGTTAGGAGTTAAAAAATAAAAATCCCCTTTCTGATTTAATTTTCAGAGAGGGGAATTTTTTTAGCATTTAATTTTAATCAGCTTTGCACTTCACGTTATAGTTCCATGTGTTCTGATCATAGGGCTGTCCTGTCGCAACAAGCGAGAGAATGTGATTGCCCCTGTTCATGTTCTCGGCTTCAGTTTCGGGACGGTAGGCGTATTGATAATCCGGCTTATCCGTCAGCTTCACACTGACTTTGAAAGAATACTTGCCATCGCCTTCTGATTTAATTTCAGCAGCGTAAGGCGTGATAATCGGTGCTTTGTTGCCGGGCTCTAATGTTCCTCTGTCGAGGAAAGCATTTACTGTTCCCTTGCCGTCTGCAAAAGCCGCGTCCTTCGTCGTAATTGTGCCGGTAATTGTAACTTCTTTGTTCTTATCAAAATCATCAGGCATTTCGAGCTTCGCGCCCTCCGCTAAATCATATTCCTTGCCGTTTGCAGAAAGTTTCACGCCGCTGATTTCAATCGCTTCAGTGTTATAAGTCTCAAGTTTCGCGGTGTCCGGTAGGAGGCTTATTTTAACGTTATGAAGCTCAAAATTTTTCACGTTCGATAAACTCACGGCGTTCTCGACTCCGTAAACCGTAACGTCCTTGACTTTAATATTAGTCATCGGTGCGCGCTCGTATGCCTTCCATAAGATAGCATTCTTGGCCTTCACGGGGTCATCAGGTTTTCCGGCCGTAATGTTCGACATGTAAACGCCTTTAAGCTGCGGAGTATAAGGCCCTAAGTCGCCCTCTTTGTCCTGCGCAGAGCCTAAAGTATACTGCGTCTCGCCGTACATTAAAGCATTTGAACACTTCGCGACGGTGTTGTCTTTGAAGTAAATATTTTCAATAAGGCCGCCTCTGTAGGAATTTGTCTTGAAGCGCAAGACCTGCTGAAGTTCAAGGCTGTCGAAGTGATTATCATGTGCAAATACGTTGCTGATGCCGCCGGTGCATTCAGAACCGCAGGTAACTCCGCCGTGTCCGTCAGCAAAAACGCAGTTCCTTATGATAATTTCTCCGCATGACTCGCCGCCGACCTTGCCGCGATTATAGCCGTCCCTGTTCTTGCCGGACTTAATAGCTATGCAGTCGTCGCCGGTGTTAAACGAACAGTCTTCAATGAGGACATAGTGAGTCGATTCAGGATTCACGCCGTCGTTATTATGCCCGTGAGAATCAATTTCAAGACCGCGCACCCAGACATTTCTGCACCTTAACGGGTGAACTTCCCACATCGGAGAATTAATTATGCGAACGCCCTCAAGCAAAATATTTTCGCAGGCGTAAGGCTCAACCGTGCACGGCCTCAAAAGCGAGCGCAGGGGCGTTACGTCTTTGGGAGTGTCAATGTAGGTTACTTCTTCGATATTGTCCCAGTTAATTGCCATCGTCGGAATTTTATCCGGGAGCGGCGTTACTCCGTCCGTTAATAATCTTCTTTCAACAGGGCAAGCCTTATCGCTCCATTCTTTGACGAGAACGTCAACGACTTTCGACTGTTTCTCAAAACCGTTTACGCCGTTTTTCCAGCCCTGCCAGTTAAAAAGATCTGCCTGAGGGTTTAATGTGCCCTTGCCCGTTAAAGCGATGTTCTTCGCGTGGAAGGCGTGAATAGGCGCGGCATAATTATATGTGTCGTTGCCCTCGAAGCTCGTAAGCACCATAGGATAATATTTGTTTGAGATATTTCTCACAAAACGAAGCTCCGTGCCTTCCTCGAGGTGAAGATTGACGTTGCTCTTCAGCTCTATTGCTCCGGTGTAATAGACGGTCGGATTTTCTCTTGTTGCTTCCTTTTCTGCCGGGACTATAACTTTTCCGCCTCCTGCCGCGTTAGCGTCATTAATAGCGGTCTGTATAGCCTTCGTGTAGTCTTTTACTTTCTGCGTTTTTCTGAGGTGTCCTTCTTTGCCGTCGCTCACAAAATATTCTTCCTCCATGTCTGAAACTAGAGCCGAATATTTTTCGGACGTTACGACAAAATTAACATCAGGGAACGAAGGCGCGTTAGCTTTGACGGTTTTTTCAATGGAGCCGTAAATTTCATCGTTCCAGTATTCGTCGGAAGCAAAAGCAGCGAGCGAAAACACTGCGACAAACAATACAGCTAAAAATAAAGACAGCTTTCTCATGATTTTTTTTCCTCCTTGTGAAATTTTGGAATTTAGACAAAATTATAAACGAACGAAATAAAAAAGATAACGTAAAAATAAGGGGGGTAAAGCCCCCCTTATGCCCTGCTTATTGCTTATTATTAAAACAGCCCCGAAATTTTTCCGTCAGCGTCAACGTCAATATTGAAGGCCGCCGGTTTTTTCGGAAGTCCCGGCATCGTCAAGATTGTTCCCGTTATAGCAACAAGGAAGCCCGCGCCCGCCGAGAGCCGGACTTCGCGCACGGTAATTCTGAAATTTTTCGGCCTTCCGAGTTTTAACGGGTCATCACTGAGCGAATATTGAGTCTTGGCCATGCACACAAGCAGATTATCTTTGCCGACCTCGTGAATTAATTTCAAGTCCTTCTCAGCCTGCGGCGTGAAGTCAACTCCGTCAGCTCCGTAAATTTTTGTCGCAATCGCGTTAATCTTTTCCTTCGGGGTCATCGCCTCGTCATAAATAAATTTGAAGTCCGAAGGTTTTTCGCAAGCCTCGACAACTTTTTTCGCAAGCTCTTTTCCGCCCTCGCCGCCTTTCTCCCACACTTCAGTTAAAGCAAATGACGCTCCAAGCTCTTCACACTTTTGCTCGACAAATTTTAATTCTCTTTCAGTGTCGTTAGTAAATCTGTTTATAGCAACGACGACGGGCAGCCCGTACTGTTGAATATTCTCAATGTGTTTTAATAAATTCGGTATGCCTAATTCAAGCGCGTGCAGGTCTTCTTTAGCCAGTTCAGTCTTTGCCAAGCCGCCGTGCATTTTCAAAGCCTTCACGGTTGCAACGACGACGACGGCCGAAGGCTTCAGCCCTGCCATTCTGCATTTGATGTCAAGGAATTTTTCCGCGCCCAAGTCCGCCCCGAAGCCTGCCTCAGTAACGAGATAGTCGGCGCATTTAAGGCCGAGCCTCGTTGCCTGTACGCTGTTACAGCCGTGCGCGATATTAGCGAAGGGCCCTCCGTGAATGAACGCCGGATTATTTTCAAGCGTCTGGGCCAAGTTCGGTTTTATTGCGTCCTTCAGCAGCGCAGCCATAGCTCCTGCCGCGTTAATGTCTTTTATCGTTACGGGCTTGTTGTCGTAAGTGTAAGCCACTATCATTCGCCCTAAACGTTCTTTCAGGTCAGTGATGTCCATAGAGAGGCAGAAAACCGCCATGACTTCTGACGCTACTGTGATGTCAAAGCCGCTCTCACGCGGAACACCGTTAGCTGTGCCGCCAAGACCGATGACAATATTTCTTAAAGCTCTGTCGTTAATATCAAGGACGCGCCGAAGAACTATCTTGCGAGGGTCAATATTTAATTCGTTGCCCTGCTGAATGTGATTGTCAAGCATAGCGGCACAAAGATTATTAGCCGTTGTTATGGCGTGAAAGTCTCCTGTGAAGTGAAGATTAATATCTTCCATCGGGACAACTTGAGCATAACCGCCGCCGGCTGCTCCTCCCTTCATTCCGAAGCTGGGGCCTAACGAAGGCTCGCGCAAAGCGGCGCAGGCTTTCTTTCCGATTTTATTTAATCCGTCAGTCAGACCGACGCTCACGGTGGTTTTACCCTCGCCTGCCGGTGTCGGAGTTATCGCCGTAACGAGTATTAATTTTCCGTCAGGTTTGTCTTTAAGATTTTTTAAGACTGACGGAGAAATTTTTGCCTTGTATCTTCCGTAAAGTTCTAAATCTTCTTCCTTGATTCCTAATTTTGCCGCAACGTTGACAATATATTCGGGCTTTGCGGCCTGAGAAATTTCTATATCGCTTGGTACTGACATAAAAAAACTCCCTTCAAAAAATTTTTCATATTCTACAGAATTTTTTTTCTCTTGAGAAATAATCTTCGCGACTCTTTCAGAAAGAACGCGCAAAAAATTTTGGATTCTAATTTTTTAATTACCCTCGTAAAAAATTTTAAGAGCTAAAAATTTTTAAGATTTTTGTAGGTGTAAATGTAGTGGTAAAAAATACAGCTCCTAAAAAATTTTTAAGAGCTGCTTGAAAAAATATTTTATCATAAATTTATGAAAACGAATTTGAATCGGCAGAGGTCTAGTCCTTTTTCGTTCACGATGTCCGCGTCGATATAAAAAATTCTTCGGCCGGCCTTCCTGACTTTTGCCGTGCATATTAATTTTTGAGCGTCCCTTGAGCCGCGCAGATAATCAACATGTCCGTTGACCGTTACGCCGTTTCCTCCCGCGCTTAAAAATGCAACGCCCGACGTGTCGTCAGCCATCGTGAATAAAACTCCGCCGTATGGAATGCCGTACGGGTTAAAATGTTCTTCTTCAAGCTCCAGCTCGCTGACCGCTATTCCGTCCTCGATTTTTATAAAACGAAATCCCGTCTTACATTCAATATCATTTTTTAATTTATTGAGTGCCTCATAATTTACGTTGACTTCAAATTCTTCTGACACGAAAAAAATCTCCCCTTCAGATAAAAAATTCCTAATTCCTAACTCCTAACTGAAATTATACGCAGTAATTTGACAAAATAAAAACTCACGAGTAAAATTTCGCCCCGTTGAAAGAAATTATAAGAAAATTATAAATTGACTAAATATTTAATATTTATACTTTTGAAGGTGTTAATACATGGCCGACAGAATAGTAAACGGCAGAAGAAGATCGGACGATCTATTACTTGATACAGCATTGCGCGATTTTTACGGCGCGGCTGACGAAATGCACTTGAATGAGAGTTTAATCTCAATGTTGAGCTATCCGGAACGCAGGCTCGATGTTTCAGTGCCGGTCGAAATGGAAGACGGAGAAGTAAAAGTCTTTAAGGGTTACAGAGTGCAGCACTCTACAGCTTTAGGGCCGTCAAAAGGCGGCATCCGTTACGGCAAAGAAGTTACCGGCGCGGAGTGCGAAGGGCTTGCGATGTTAATGACGTGGAAATGTTCATTAGCCGGCATTCCCTACGGCGGAGGCAAGGGCGGAATAGCCTGCGACCCCACGAGTTTAACACGGCGCGAAAAAGAAAGAATGTCGAGGACTTACGGAGCCCGTATCGCCCCCATCATTGGACGCTGGAGCGATATTCCTGCGCCTGACATGTACACGGGCGGTCAGGAAATGGTCTGGATAATGGACACGATTTGCAAGATGCTCGGACATTTTGAGCCTGCAATGCTCACGGGAAAGCCGATTGATTACTGGGGTGCCAGAGGACGCACCGAAGCGACAGGACGCGGAACTTCAACATGCGGACTTGAATTAATGAAGGCGAAAAATCTCGACCCGTCAAAAATGAAAATTTCCGTTCAGGGTTTTGGTAACGTCGGAAGCTACACGGCGTTGTTACTCAAACAGGCTGGCGCGACGATTGTAGCAATCAGCGACACGACAGGCGGCTATTATAATCCTAAAGGGATTAACGTTGAAAAAGCGTTCGAGTACATGAACACCAACCCCGAAAAGAGAGGACGCAAGCTCGAAGGCTTCGAGAAAGAAGGCTGCGAAAAAATTTCTATCGAAGATGTTTTGTCGGTTGACTGCGATTTCCTTTTCCCTTGCGCTTTGCAGGGCGTAATCAACGAGAAGACAGCAGGCAAAGTCAAAGCGCGTTACGTCATCGAAGGAGCGAACAGCCCGACGACTCCCGAAGGCGAAGAAATATTGAATGATGCCGGCGCGATTGTTGTACCGGACTTCTTAGCGAACGCAGGCGGCGTTATCGGTTCATACTTTGAATGGGCGCAGAACTTGCAGGGCTTCACCTGGACAGAAGAAGAATATAACAAGCGTCTTGTTGACCTCATGACAGAGAATTTTAATAAAGTCTGGGCATATTCACAGGATAAAAAAGTAACGATGAGGCGTGCGGCGTATATCGCGGCTATTAAGAGAGTTTCAGATATTGTTGCGCTGCGCGGAGTTTATCTATAAGATTTAGGATTAAGATTAAATATAAAAGCCCTGCCGGATTTCAGCAGGGCATAAATTTTTTTACATCAAAGAAGCGTACCAGTTTTCTTTTCCGATTAAATTTATCAGTTCGAGCTGCTGCTCGCCCCAGTACATGTCGCTCTCTTCGTCCTTGTAATAGTCGCTGAGAATACCAAACGTCGTTAAATCGTCCTTTGCGCACTCAATGAGACCTGCAAGCCACGCAAGACCGTCCTTTGAAACTTGAAGGTCATACTCCACAAATTCAAGCGCGTCTTTGCAGACGGGTGCTTCTTTCTTGGCCTCAAGTTTTACATCGCAGCCTAAGTCAATTATTCTGTCAATGCACTGCTTCACATAGCCGCGTTCCTCATCGGCGTGCTCGGCGTATTTGTCCGCAAGTTTGTTAAAACCCTGCGACGCGAAAATTCTCGACTGAATTGCATGACCGTCAGCCTGCTGTGAAAGGTCGGTTACGATTTTTTGAAGTCCATCAACGATTTTTGCTTTATCTGACATAAAAAAATTTCCTCCTTAAAAAATTTTTTATAAAAATAATTCCGGCTCTAAACGCTTCTGCGCTGAGCCAGTGATGCTTTTCATTATATCGGCCATCTCTTTACTGGTCGATTTAATTGCGTGCACAGGGCAGCGGTTTATACATGCCCAGCAGCCTATACATTTATCAAGGTCAAAAGTTTTTTTAGCAATGTTGATTGCATTAACCGGGCAATGCTTCGCGCATGTTCCGCATTTAATGCAAGCGTCGCTCATTTCTTTTGTCTTGTATGACGGCGGAAGGGCGTATGCTTCGTCCGGGTGTTCCTCGCGGTAAGCAATAACCTTGTTGCCCATTTCCCAAGCCGACCAGTTTGTTTTAGGCAGCGTGTGAAGAGTTAAATCGCCGCTCAAAATTTTTTTGTAAGCTCTTCGGGCAAAGTCTTTCATTATTTCAACGTCTTTAGCGTCGGGACGTTCAGCCGCGAATGCCGGGTCAATCGAATGACGCGCTACGAATGCTCCGAGCGCAGCGACTTTGAAACCGCTGTTTTCGGCTCTCTTTAACATTTCAGTTAAAGCTATTCCGTAATAAGTATTTCCGAAAGTTGCGACACCTATAAACGGCGTGCCGTCAGCCTCTAGACATTCAAATATTTCATCTGAAAGCGTGAAAAGTTTTCCTGCGGTCATACAGCCGAAAATGACTAAATCATTTTTCCCGAAAGTATATTTTTTCTCGCGGCTTGCTGAAGTCAAGAGATCGTGCGTCTCAATTTCAAGCCCTTTGATTTCTGACGCGACGGTCTTAACTATTTTTTCAGTTGAGCCGCTCGGACTAAAGTAAACGAGATGTAATTTCTTAATTTCGTTTGCCATTTTGTATCATAATCTACTCTCTAAATTTTTTATTTGTGCAGTTTTCTCCCTATGGTTACAAGCGTATCCCAAGAATAATACGGCTCAGTTAATGATATTCCGTCCAGCTTATCAAAACTCCGCATATCCGTCGTTTTTTCATACGAAAACCAAAAAATACCGTCGGCTCTGCCTGAAGCTAAAGCGGCAGCTCTTGACTCGGAGCTGGTGTTCACAAGTGCTATATTAATTTTAAGACGGCGCGCTATTTCTGCGAGCATAGCAGTATTAAAGCCGGCCGGCGTTCCGTCAGCTGCTACGTAATCAATCAGCGGCATATCTCCGGTAACTGCTATCTTAACTGTTTCAGCTTTTGGAAATTTCTCAAATTTTATCGGTTTAACATTTTCGTTAGCATCTATAATATATTTTGCTTTTAAGCGCAGAAGAGTATCATCTTTTGCCATTGCTTTTATAGTTTTGTTGAAAGGTGCAAACCATTTACTGCCGTCTTTGAAACCCATAGATAGATAATAAGTAACGCCCTTAGTAATTATGTACGGCACATATTTGTTGCTGTTCCCTTTCAGCTTGAAAAAATATTCGGCGACAGGCAGATCAACTTCCATGCGGTCAATCTTACCTGCTTCAAGTGCCATTAACATTCTTGCCAAAGATCCAAAAGATTTATATTCTACCTCACTTGTTATGTACGGTGCGTATTCAGGGCGGTCAATCTTATAGTCAATCCACCAAGATTTATAATCTTTATCAGGTATGTTAGACATAAAATGACTGTATTCTTTATTGTTCATGTTAGCATACGAGATATGTCCCTCACGGATAGCCGCAGAAGCCGCGCCGACAACTGCTAAAAGCAAAAGAAGAGAAATCAGAATTTTTTTCATGTTAAAGCCTCCGATAATTATTAATAATCCCGATAATATTATCATAATTATTATCATTTATCTAAAAATTTCCGTAATCTCTCTGAAAAGAAACCGCCAACAAAAATTTGCTACCGACTCAAAATTATTTCACTTGAAAATCCATGATAAATTAATCCAGCTTCATAATAACTTTTTCTTCGAGGTTCTTGTAACCTTCGGGCGTGTGCGTTGAAAGATAAACAGTCGGGTTATTTTTGACGAAGTCGCGTACTCTGTTGAGAGTGTCGCGGGCGGCTTCTAAGTCCTCGAAAACGATTGAAAGCTTGTCTCTCTTTAATGCCTCATCGACGTATGTAACGTCGCCGTGCATCATGTAATAAACTCCGTCATCGCCTTCAGCTATAACAATGCTGTTGCCCTTTGTGTGTCCGCGTGCCTTGATAAAATAAACGCCGTCAGCAATTTTCTGCGAATGTTCAAAATTTTTATAAGGCCCGTCGGTGTATTCACAGCGGATAATATTTTCGCCCGTCAGTTTCATAGCGTCCGCGTCTTCCGGCCCGATATAAACTTTTGCGTTCGGAAATTCTTTAATTTCGCCGGAGTGATCCGGGTGTTTGTGAGTTACAAGAATTTTTGTAACCTGTTCGGGCTTATAGCCGAGTGCTTTGAAAGCGTCCATGTAGTCATTAACTTTTCTGTAGCCTTTGTACGGCACTTCCGGCGGGAAACCTGTATCAACTAAAATTACTTCACCGTTGCCCATGTCGATTAAAAAATTCTGAAGGCTTCCCGGAAATTTTTCTTCTTTGCTTCCGTCCGCTTTGTTCTCTCCGCCGAAAAGAAAATCGCCGGCAAATACACCGTCATCGTAAAGTTTTACAACTTTTACTTCCATAAAATATTACCTCCCTAAAATAATTATTAATGAATTAAAAGTTATCTCAACTCCGTAAAATTAAAGCAAGGAGACAACGCACTCTTCGACTTTGGCCATGTCCGCCGTAGGTTCAAAACGCGCTGCGACGTTTCCGCTGCGGTCAACTATAAATTTTGTGAAGTTCCATTTAATGTCAGGCTTCTTCGCGTAATCGGGATCAATCTTGCTCAAAATCTCATCAAGTTTCGCCGCGAGGTTATGTCCTTCGCCAAAGCCCTCAAAACCTTTTTGACTCTTCAAAAAAGTATAGAGCTTTAATTCGTTAGGGCCGTTTACGTCAGATTTTTTGCACTGCTCAAACGTTGTGTTATAGTGAAGCGTGCAGAACTCGTGAATTTCATCGTCAGAGCCTGGAGCCTGTCCGCCGAACTGATTGCAGGGAATGTCGAGAATTTCGAGACCTTTATCATGATATTTCTTGTACATCTCTTCAATCGGTGCATACTGGGGAGTAAAGCCGCAGCCTGTCGCCGTGTTGACGATCATAATAACTTTGCCCTTGAAGTTCGCAAGAGAAACTTCTTCGCCTTTTGTGTTAAGCACTGAATAATCATAGATGCTGCTCATAAAAAACCTCCAAATTAATTAGGAAGACTGCCGCATAATTTTTAGCAGTCTCCCATAAATTTTTACTTCTTTAATGTCAAAACGTCCTCGACGGGCATACGTTGAGATACAAACTGATTAATTTTTTCATCTGTCGGATAGCCGAGTGCTATTCCCATTGCTACTATTTCATCATCGGGAATGCCTACATATTTTCTGACTTCATCAGGAAACTTTACAATCTCATGAGCAGGAGTTGACCCGATACCGCGATCTTGAGCAGCAAGCATTAACGTCTGCCCGAAAGCTCCAAGATCAATCAAAGCCCACTGAGGCGCAGTTCTCGGCACCGTAAGATATATCATTGCGGACGCATTATAAAGAACTTTCTGAGACGTGATAAACGGTTTCAAATCACCGCTGAAAAAAGTGCCCCAATCCTTCATAAGCTGGTCTTGATTTTGAAGCGACTTCTCGCCCCAAGTCTGTCTGGGAGCTGTAGGAATATCCGAATTGCCTTTTTCAGCCTTGCCGACTCTTTCAAAATGTTCAGCTTTGATTTTCTTGAGCGTCTCGCCGACAGCAACATATACTTTCGTTGCCTGTGCATTAGCCCACGAAGGTGAACGCTGTGCATCTTTTACGATTGCGCAGATGTCTTCTTCACTAATCTGCTGATCCGTGAACGAGCGAATCCCTACACGTTTTTTAATGACTTCCTGAAATTCCATAATAAAATCCTTCCTCAATATAATTAATTCTGAAAAACTACAGCGGAAGTTCTTTTTTCTCGCCTGACATTGAAGAGCAGACGGCTTTGCCATCATCAAGATAAAATACTTCGAGCTTTCCATCGCCGACTGAATATGACTTTGCCAAAGCCGGCATGACTTCAAGAACTTTTTTCTGAGTTTCGGGAGTTGTCGCAAACTTGACAGTGCCGCAGATCCTCAGGGTGTTGCAGTCTTTGTCGATAGCGGTCAGCTCAATTTTAGGATTAGCGGCGAGCTGTTTGCATAGTGCCATAGTGTTGTCAGTCATGAAGGCCAATTTTCCGCCGCACTCCATAACAAATCCCATAGGGCGGACGTGAGGTTGATCACCGTCTGCTGTGGCAAGATAAAAAACTCCTGCCTTCTGCAAAAATTTCAACGCTTCTTTCATTAAAGTTCACTCTCCTTGAAATTTATTGATTGAAATTCTAAAATCTTAGTAAAGATAAAACAAGAACGCAGATTATAAATACTAGGTATTAAAAAAATACTAAGGAGTAAAAATTTTATGAGCGATGAAAAAAATATATGCCCGTTAAAGTATTTAACAAAGACCTTCGGAGGAAAATGGAAGCTGCCGATAATTTGTATTCTATCGAATAAAAAACCACAGCGTTACAGCACGATAAAACGCAAGCTCGGAGATATAACGAACATGATGCTCTCGCAGTCTCTCAAAGAACTTGAGGCCGACGGTTTAATAACACGGACGCAATATAACGAAGTCCCTCCGCATGTTGAATACTCTTTGACAAAACGAGGCGAGGGAACTTTAGAGTTTCTCATGACGGCGGCTGAATGGGCTCTAAAAGAAATGGACGCTGAAAATTTGCAGGCTCATTGCGGCGAATGCGGTACACTCTAATACATTTACACAATACCGCAAAATTTCTAATGACATAAAAAAAAATCCCCCTTAAAATAATTCTTAATTTCAATCGCAAAATTTTTATTTCAGATAGGAGTTAAGAGGTAGAAAGTTTTTGTGTTCCTTAAAATTTTAATGAACGAGGGAATTAAAAATTCATGAACTATGATGTTATTATTATCGGCGCAGGCGTAACGGGTGCAGCCATAGCCAGAGAACTTTCAAAATATAAATTAAAAATTGCCGTCCTCGATAAAGCCTCCGAGCTTCCGTCAGGAGCCAGCCGCGCAAACAGCTCAATGATACACGGAGGCTTTGACGACAAGCCCGGAACTCTTAAAACAAAATTCTGCGTGCCCGGAAATAAATTATGGCATAAATTAAAAGATGAGTTAGATATTAATGTCAACGAATGCGGCTCCTATGTCTGCGCGTTTGATGATAAAGAAATAAATCACCTTGAAAAATTATTAGAGCAGGGAAAAAATAACGGCGTTCCAGGTCTTGAAATAATTTCAGGCGATAAATTACGTGAGAAAGAGCCTAACGTCTCACGCGAAATAGTCGCTGCTCTGTGGTCTCCCGAAGCGGCAATCATAAATAATTTCGAGGCCGTCAATGCTTTAATCGAGAGCGCGAAAATCAACGGAGCCGAATTATTTTTAGAGACTTTAGCAACGGGCTTGTTATTCGACGAAAAAAATAACATTCGCGGAGTAACGACTAATAAAGGCGATTTTATTGCTCCCGTTGTAATTAATGCCGGCGGCGTTCATTCGGGCGAAATCGCAAAATGGGCAGGCGATACGAGTTTCAAAATCATTCCGACTAAGGGCGAATATTTTTTGCTTGACAGAACGGCGCAGGGATTTATTCACAGCTTTTTATTTTCATGTCCGTCAAAGGCCGGAAAGGGCATCACGGTTTTACAGACTGCCGAAGGAAATTTAATGTCAGGCCCGACAGCAACGGAACAGGACGACCCCGAAGATAAATCAACGACTGCTGAAGGTCTTGCAGAAGTTTTGAAGGGCGCACGGCGGTTAGTTCCCGACTTCCCGATTGAATTAAATGTAACGACGTTCGCAGGCGTTCGTGCAAATACTGAATCAGGCGATTTTGAGATAGGCGTGTTAAAAAATCCCCGCGGCTTCGTCAACGCTGCCGGAATTAAATCGCCGGGCTTCACTTCCTCACCGGCCATAGCTGAATATATCGCGGAATTGTTGAAAGAAGAATTGAGCGACAGAATAAAATTAACTCCCAATGAAAAATTTATCCCGGAACGAAAAAATATTCCGAGATTTTTACATATGAGCATGGACGAACGAGAAAAGTTAATTAAAAAAGACCCGACCTACGCTCAAATAGTCTGCCGCTGCGAAACTGTAACCGAAGGCCAAGTGCTTGAAGCAATAAGACGCGGCGCAAGAACAATATCAGCCGTTAAAATGATGACACGTGCAGGAGCCGGAAGATGTCAGGGCGGTTTCTGCTGTCCGAGAGTGGCCGAAATTTTATCGCGCGAATTAAATATCCCTCTCGATGAAATTACAAGACACGGCGGAGATTCAAAACTGCTTGTCGGAAAAACAAAAGAATTTTTGCTTGAGAAAGGGGCTGAATAAATCATGGGCAATAATAAAAATATCGACGTTCTCATAATCGGAGCTGGCCCCGCAGGTGTCGCCGCAGGCATAGGAGCAAAGAAAGAAGGCGCGGAAAACGTCGTCGTCCTTGAACGCGATTGGGACTTAGGCGGAATTTTGCAGCAGTGCATACACACGGGCTTCGGGCTTAGAATTTTCAGAGAAGAATTAACAGGCCCCGAATACATGCACAGATTTATAACAGAAGCCCGTGAGGCCGGTGTAGAGTTCAGAGCTGATACTATGGTCTTTAAGATTGATAAAGAAAATAATTCCGTCTGGACAATGAACAAAGAACGCGGCATTGAGTGTCTAAACCCTAAATCAATCGTTCTGGCTATGGGCTGCCGCGAAAGACCTTTAGGAGCAATCCATATACCAGGAACACGTCCCTCAGGAATATATACGGCAGGAACGGCTAAACACTTCGTGAACAAGGAAGGCTGTATGCCCGGAAAACGCGTCGTAATTTTAGGCTCGGACAATATCGGATTAATAATGGCCCGGCGAATGATTTTAGAGGGCGCAGAAGTCGAAGGAGTTTATGAAATGATGTCCTGGCCCGGCGGTTTGAGAAGAAATATCGCGCAGTGCCTCGACGATTACGGAATACCCCTGCACCTTAAAATGACCGTAACAAAAATTCACGGAGCTGACAGGCTTGAGGGCGTTACTGTCGCTGAAGTTGACGACAATATGACTCCGATTAAAGGCACTGAAAGATTTATTGAATGCGACACGCTTTTATTAGCTATCGGATTAATCCCGGAGAACGAACTTTCAAAAATGGCCGGAATTGAAATTGACCCCGTAACAGGCGGCCCCGTAGTAAATGATTTATTGCAGACCTCAAACCCTGCCGTCTTTGCTGCCGGAAATGTCGTTATAGTTTATGATTTAGTCGATAAAGTGAGCGACGAGGGTTTAATCGCAGGGGCTAACGCGGCAAAATTCGTGGCCGGGAAAATTTCTCCCGACATTAAAAAAATTCCCGTAAAGGGCGGTCAGAACGTCAGGTTATTTTCTCCGCAGTTTATTACAGGCGAAAAGGACGCAATAATTTATTTGCGCGTTACACACCCGATTGAGAGAGCCTGCAAAGTTACAGCAGAACCGGGACTTTACACTCAGAGACTGCGCTACGCCAGACCAGGCGAAATGAACGAGGCACGGATTAAAGCAAGCGCAATTAAAGCTAATCCTAACCTGAAAGAAATTACGATAGATATTCAGCCGATGTGAAAGGAGCGAAAATTTCATATGGAAGAAAGAAAATTTATCTGCGTATCGTGCCCGCTGGGCTGCAGCCTGAACGTCATAATCAACAATAAAGGCGAAGTTGCAAGCGTAACAGGCAACTCATGCCCTCGCGGAACGGCTTACGCTAAGACAGAAGTTAATGACCCCCGCAGAGTTTTTGCCTCGACCGTGAGAGTCAAGGGCGGAAGGCTGCCGGTCTGCCCGGTGCGCAGCAAAACCCCTGCTCCCAAAGGAAAATTAAAAGAAATTGCAAGAGCCGTCGCGGAATTAAACGTTAAAGCCCCTATAAAAATCGGTCAGGTTTTAATTCATAACGTCTGCGGAACTGATGTCGATATTGTTGCAAGCAGAGACCTCGCGTAAGGCCACGCAGGCGAAAATATACCGGGAGCTGAATAAAAAAATCTGTGCCCAAGCAGCGCGAAAATTTCAGCTCCGTATATCATCATTATGAAACAGCCTAAGGCCAAGAACGGCACAAGCGGCATAGTGTCATGACGTCCCCACTTGAATTTACCGATTAAAAGCAATATTAAAGCGAACGCACCGCCGGCCATTATGCCTATGTAAAGCGACGCTAAAATAAATTTCAAGCCAAGCACCGCGCCCATTCCGCCCATGAATGACGCATCGCCCCAGCCCATTCCGCCACGCGATAAAAATATACTCAGCGCGAAAATTCCCCAGCCTGCCGCCGCGCCCTCAATGCCGTCTAAAATTGCTTCCGTGCCTCCTGCAACCCTGATTAAAAGGCCAAGAACGCCCGGAGCTATCGCAAAAATATCAAAGACATCTCCGGCTTCAAAGTCTGTTAATGAATTTATG
Source organism: Synergistaceae bacterium (assembly GCA_017443985.1). Taxonomy (GTDB): domain Bacteria; phylum Synergistota; class Synergistia; order Synergistales; family Aminobacteriaceae; genus JAFUXM01. The sequence continues at coordinate 21,851 of JAFSXR010000066.1, read as the reverse complement.
ACAAGGCCGCATGAGCCAGCGCTCACGAGAATACACGCCCACGAAAAATTATATTTATAAAAAATTAAAACGGCCATAACCGCACAGATTATTTCGATTAAAATATATCTGACGGAAATTTTCGCGCCGCAGTTCCTGCATTTGCCGCGTAAAAACAGCCACGAAAAAATCGGGATTAATTCAAAAAATCCTAAGACATGTCCGCAGCTTTCACAGACTGAACGCTCGCTGCCCCACCACGAACGGTTATTGACGCTCCTGTGTGCAACGACGTTTAAGAACGAGCCGAAGCACGCTCCTAAAATTCCTGCAACAAATAAAAAATATGCCTGCATTTTTCCTTTTTATCTTCTTGAAGATTTTTGACTGTCGAAAACGTATCGGCGTTCATCGCCTTTTTTGTCTTTATCGCGTGAATAAATTACTCCGCCGTAGGTCGTCGGGGGACGCTTCATTTTTTCGAGTTCGCCGTTTATCTTTTCCGCAAGTTCCTCGCGCGTGCCTTTTTTGTTTTTGCCGTAAGTCTGTAAATCGCGCTCGATATATCCTAAATCAACAAGCGCCTGAACGTCCGCCGTGCTTATGTCAAGAGCGTCGGCAAGCGTATAAATATCAAAATCCTCGTCCTCATTGTCGCGCATGTATTCATGAACGCGCCCGTAAAGTTCTTCAAGCCTTTGCATACAGTTTCGGCAGATACGCTGATTTCTTCCTCCTGCCTCGTACAGCAGTCCGCAAAGCCGACATCTTACTAATCCCATAAAATTTCCCTCCCCTGATTTATTAATTAAAATTTTAGCAGACATAAAAAATTTTCTAAATTAAATCTATGCATGATAAAATATTTTTACAATTAAAAGATTTTTTAGGAGGTAAATACGAAATGAAAAAAATTATTTCTCTTGCTATGGTTCTTGCTTTAGTTCTTGCCTGCTCGGCGTTTGCTGACGGACTTCCGGGCGGAAAGAAATTAATTTTCACGACAGGCGGAGCGCAGGGAACTTATTACGGCTTCGGCGGAGTTCTTTCGGGAAAAGTCGGAGAGAAAACAAGCACGACGGTTACGGCTATCACTTCGGGCGGCTCGAAGGCTAATATCGAAGCAATGCAGGACGGCGACGCTCAATTAGGCTTCACGCAGTCGGACGTGGGCGCATATGCTTACAGGGGCACGAGGCTTTTTGACGAGAAAGTAACAACCTTTTCGACAGTCGCTAATCTTTATATGGAGCAGGTTCAGATTGTAACGCTCGACCCGTCAATTAAAACAGTTGCAGACCTCAAGGATAAAAACGTTTCAGTCGGCGCGGCAGGTTCAGGGACGTATTTCAACGCAGTTGACGCTCTCAAGGCTTACGGGCTCGACATTGACAAGGACATTAAAGCGACTTATCAGTCATTCGGCGACAGCGTTGAGGCGTTGCAGGACGGAAAAATCGACGCGGCTTTCATCGTTGCGGGCGCTCCCACGACGGCAGTAACTTCGCTCGCGGCAACGAAAAAAGTTTATCTCGTCGGCTTTGATGATGAGCACATCATGAAGTTAATAACAGAATCACCGTATTACAGCAAGAACGTAATCGAAAAAAGCGTTTACGGAACTGATGACGACGTTACTACAGTGGCAGTCGGCGCGGTCGTAATTGCTAACGACGACGTTTCTGAGACGGACGTTTATAACTTCCTCTACGGAATTTTTGAAAACCTCGACGAAATCACGGCAGCTCACGCAAAGGGCGCGGAATTAAATCTCGGCTTTGCCGCCTCATACACGGCCGTACCTTATCACAAGGGCGCAGTTAAATATTTCGGCGAAAAAGGCATAAAAGTTTCCGGAAAGTAGGAATTAGGAAGTAGGAAGTTAGCCTGCCGGATAGGCAGGTTAATTTTTTTAATGAAGGAGGAAAAAATTTTATGAGCGAAAGCAATTTTTCACCGCAGCACCTTGAAGAACTTGACAGTCATATTGACGCTCTTATCGAAAGCCATTCGCAAAAAGACGAGCTTGAAAAAGTCATGAAAAAATATGACCGCGAGTCTAATACACGGCTTTGGACAGGAAATGCGGCAGTTTTTATAAAATTTCTGTCGGCTTTGTTCTCGCTGTACTGCATTTACGTTACTCTTTTCAGTACGGCAATGCCCGAAGTAAGATTAAATATTTTTCTTGCGCTTATATTAATTATTGGCTATTTACATTACCCGATTAAAAAATCTCACGGCTATATTTCGCCCGGCCTGAGCGATTCGTTTTCTATTTCTTTGGCACTCGACATGAAGCCGCGAGCAAATTCTATCCCTTTCTATGATATTTTAATCATGCTGGCAGGGGTACTGCCGTTCTTTTATTTCGCATTGAACGCCGAGAGCATTATTAAACTCGCCCTCCGCGGAACAAGTCCGCGCCACCCGAATTATTATTTAATGACGGGAATGGCGGTCGCATCGATTTTATCTTTAATGGAACTTTGCCGCCGCTGCGTGGGCATTCCGATTTTATGCGTCGTGGGGTCGCTGATGGTCTACGCTTTTTCGACTGTGAGATTTGGAAAAGTCATTTACGATTTATTTTACTCGACGGGCGACGGCTTGAGAAGTGTTCCGATTGAAGTCTGTGCAAAATATATCGTAGTGTTCATAATTTTCGGAGCGTTTCTCGAACGCACGGGAATCTCTACATTTTTTATAAATCTTGCAAACGCAATCGCAGGAGCTTCGGCAGGAGGCCCGGCAAAAGTCGCGGTCATTTCTTCGGCTTTGTGCGGAATGGTCTCAGGCTCGTCAGTCGGCAATACCGTAACAACAGGCTCGGTAACTATCCCTATGATGAAAAAAACAGGATATAACCCGGAATTTGCAGGGGCTGTCGAGGCGGCAGCGTCAACGGGCGGTCAGATAATGCCTCCGATTATGGGCGCAGCGGCGTTTTTAATGGCCGAGTATATGGGCATACCCTATTCACAGGTCGCATTGAAAGCAATTCTGCCGGCGGTTTTGTATTTTGCCGGAATTTACATCGCCGTTCATCTTGAGGCTAAAAAATTGGGCTTAAAGGGTATTCCTAAGGAAGAACTGCCGAGAATATTAAAACTTCTGCCGAAAATTTATTTATTACTGCCGTTAATAATTCTTGTCTATATGGTCTCAACTAACATGTACACTATGCAGTTTGCGGCAGCCATAGCAATCGGTATTGCTATACTCGTAGGAATTTTTAACAGCGATGAAAGAATTACGCCGAAAAAAATTATTGACGCTCTTGAAGCAGGCGGACGTGGGACAATCACCGTAGCTGTTGCGTGTGCAATGGCAGGACTTGTCGCAGGCTGTATAACTTCAACGGGCTTAGCCTCAGAATTAATTACGATGGTCGTAAACGTCTCCGGCGGTCATACGTTTATAGCGTTAGTGCTGACAATGATATGCTGCATAGTTTTGGGAATGGGAGTTCCAACGACGGCGAATTACTGCATAATGGCGGCAACATGCGCACCGATTTTGATGGCTCCTGCTATAGGAATTGAAAAAATCTGCGCTCATTTCTTTGTATTTTATTTCGGAATTGTTGCGGACATAACGCCCCCCGTAGCATTAGCGGCTTATGCAGGTTCAGCGATTGCTAAGGCTCCTCCGATGAGGACGGCTTTTAACGCCACTAAATTAGCTATCGGAGCTTTCATAGTCCCGTATATATTCGCGTTCACTCCGGCAATGTTATTCGAGAACGTGAGGCCGATTATAGAAATTGCGAATGCCGGGCCGGTCTTGACTCAAATTTTAGTCATTCTTGAAATAATTTTAATCTGCGCAACGGCTCTGCTTGGAATTTTCGGAGTTGCTGCGTCTCTCAACGGTTTTTTATTCAAGCCCATAAATCCGATTTTCCGCGTGATTATATGCGCCGGCGGCTTGAGCATGTTAATTCCAGGCATCGTTACGGATTTAATAGGCTTAATGCTTGTGGGCTTTGTCTTTACTGTTCAGTACATGAAGCGCGATATTTAGAAAAAATTTTCTCCCTAACTCCTAAAATTTTCACTTTCATTTTCACTTCTTGCTTAACGTCAAAAAATTTTGTAATATAACATAAAAATTTTAAGAAAGGAGATTAAAGCCATGCACAGAGAATTTACATGACAGGAAATTTTAACTGCACGTGATGCACTCTGTTGCTTTGTAATGGCATAATCTCGACACTTCAAAACGCCCGAACCGGGCAACAGTTCACTATATTAATTTATAAATCATAAAGAGGGGGACGCTTTTATGTTGTCGCTGCCTAAAAATTTTGAGAGCTTTAATGAGGCACGCAGGAAGTCTTTTATGGCTCTGTATAACGCTAAAGAGCAGGGCAAAAAAATTATAGGCACTTTTTGTTCATATACTCCGGTTGAAATAATTTATGCAGCAGGGGCCGTTTCTGTCGGCTTATGTGGAAAATCGGAGCAAGGAATTACAGAAGCTGAAGCACATTTGCCGAAGACGTTATGTCCGCTTATAAAAGCAAGCTACGGAATGGCGTTGACTGAGCAGTGTCCATTTTTTTATTTTTCTGACGGAATATTAGCCGAGACTACCTGCGACGGAAAAAAGAAAATGTACGAGCTCATGAATTTTTTGAAGCCCGTCCACGTCATGAATTTGCCGCAGGGACGAGATCAGGCACTTGCTCTTGACTCGTGGACCGAAGAAGTAAAGAGGGCCGCAAAATTTCTTGAGAACTTATTGAACGTAAAAATCACGGAAGAAAAATTACATGACGCTATTGTTTACCGCAACCGTGTAAGAAAAGCCATTGTTGATTTATACGAGGTTGCAAAGTTAAAGCCGTCGCCGGTATCAGGCTATGAGATTAGCACCGTTGCAGAGAGCGCGGACTTTCATTTTACAGATGATGATTTAGTTTCAAAAATTGAAAGAGCCACGAAGGAATTTAAGCAGCGCATACGCAGCGATGGTGCCGGCAGGCCGCGAGTATTAATTACGGGCTGTCCTAATGCAGGAGTGCGCGACAAAATTATCAAGCGTCTTGAAGAATTAGGGGCCGATTATGTTTGTGCGGATAATTGCGCAGGGCCGAGAACACAGAAATTTATGATTGACGAAAATTCAGAGCCTTACAGGGCAATAGCCGAACGCTATCTCAAAATTAACTGCTCCGTCATGACACCAAACACGACTCGCTTTGACGATATAAAAGCATTAATTCAAGAATATCAGGTTGACGGAGTTATCGAGATTGTTCTTCACGGCTGTCATACGTTTGCCGTTGAGGCTTATACGACAATGAATATAGTTCAAAATGAATTAGCCTTGCCGTATATGAGGCTTGACACTGATTTCTCGCAGTCAGACAGCGGACAGATTGAAACAAGATTGGGAGCTTTCATCGAAATGATGACGGCTGCGTAAAAAATTTATCAGGAGGTCGTTTTATGATTACAGTTAATGCGATGGGTAAATTATGCCCTGAGCCGGTTATTATGACTAAAGCGGAAATTGAAAAGGGCGCGGCAGAGCTTGAAGTGCTTGTCGATAACGACATCGCAGTTTCAAACGTTACGCGCTTGCTTGAGGGCAGGGGCTTCAGCGTCGAGCTTTCACGCAAAGAGAACGAGCGCAAAATTACAGCTAAGAAGACAGCTTCGGGGGCAATGGCTTCAACGTCGGCTCCCAGAGAAAAATTATTAGCTATCCTTGTCGCTCATGATATTTTAGGCGGCAATGATAAAGAGCTTGGCGAAGTATTAATGAAGGCTTTTCTTGGCTGTATCTCGAAATTATCGCACAAACCTGCTGTTATGGCGTTCATGAACGAGGGCGTTAAGCTCGTTTTGCCGGAGTCATCAGCTTGTGAATACATTAAAGAGCTTGAAAAGGCCGGGACAAAGATTTTAGTCTGCGGAACATGCACAACCCACTTTAACATTACGGATAAAATTGCTGTCGGAACTATCTCGAACATGTTTGAAATAATGGAGATGATTACGGGGGCCGACAACACGTTAATATTTTAGTAAATGCTGTACGCCGGAATTGATATTGGGTCAACGGCTGCAAAAGCTGTTTTGTTAAACGAAGAGAGAAACAAAATTTTAGCTCGCAGTCTGATGCCCTCAGGCTGGAACAGTAAAGAAACTGCGGAAGATATTTTGACGTGGCTGTTGTCGCTTGGATATTCAAAAGATGAATTAAAAATAGTTGCTACAGGTTATGGGCGAGTTTCTGTTCCGTATGCTGACAGCACTTTAACTGAAATAACTTGTCATGGAAAAGGCGCGTCGTTCTTGGGCGGCAATGATTTAACGGTGATTGACATCGGCGGACAGGACACTAAAGTTATTTTGCTGAAAAACGGCCGTGTTATTGATTTCGTAATGAATGATAAATGTTCGGCAGGGACGGGAAAATTTCTTGAAGTCATGGCTAATCGAATGGGATTGACGCTGTCTGAGTTTTTTACGCTTGCTGAAAAAGGACGCGACATAAAAATTTCGTCAATGTGTACTGTTTTCGCTGAAAGTGAAATTGTAAGCCTCATGGGACTTGGAACGCCACGCGAAGATATAGCCTGCGGAGCTGTCGGTTCAGTTGTTGCGAAGGTTGCTACACTCATCAGCCGAAAAAATCATACTGAAAATTATTTTTTAACCGGCGGATTTTGTGAGAGTACACTTTTAATTCGTAAGCTGTCGGAAGTTTTAGGCTCTGAAGTTAAAACAGTGCCTGATGCGAGATTTGCAGGTGCCATAGGAGCTGCGCTGCTGTGGAAATGATTTTAGAAACTCTCGAAAATTTAAGGCGTGAAGCATATGTCAGGGCCGTTATTAGAAAAGCCGAATTTGATAACGTTATAGGTTATGTCGGCGAAAGTTTGCCTGTCGAGATTTTTCACGCCGCAAATTTAACTCCATACCCTGTTTATGGAATTGACAGAGAAATATTAAATTTTTCAGTAGAAAAAAATATCTGTCCACTAATCGATGCTACGGTAACTTATGCAAAAACGGATAAGTGCCCGTTGATTCACAGCTCTAAGCTAATCGTTATCGGTAAGACATGCCCAGCAATGAAGCAGGCACTTCAAGAATTAAAAGATAAAAATATTTATGTTTACGATAACGAAGAAAATTTAATCTCGGAACTAAAAAAATTTTACAGCTTTGATAAATTTTACGGCGAAATTTTATATTCAATCCGTCAAAAGTTAGATGAAATTTCTGATTACATCGAAACTTTACACCGTCAGAACTTTTTGATTACGCACGATGAAAAATTTACTATCAAATATTTCATAAATTTTTTAGATATTGACGAGCGAATGAAATTTCTCAATGAACTTTCAGAAAAATTGAACGAAGAAAAATCGTTTTCGAGAAATAAATTCGTAAACCTTATTCATCATTGCGACCTATGTAAGGGCAATTATTTGTCCCTTGACGGTATATTTAAGGAGGAAGATTTTTAATGGCAGATTATCACGAAATGTGGGAAGCGTTAGGAATGGACGTTAAGACCCATGATTTATTGTGCGAGGCATTACCGGGAGCTTTCGGGGACGTTTATTTATCACAGGAAAACAGACCTGAAGGCATGGACTACTTTAACATGGTTGTGGCTGAAATTCACGGCATCAGACCTGCTGAACTCGTTGAGCATAAAAAGAACGGCGGAAAAGTTGTCGGCACGTTCTGTATTCACGTTCCTGATGAAATTCCTGTTGCAGCAGGAGCCATCGCGACGGGGTTATGTTCAGGCTCGCAGTTCTGGGTTCCCGGAGGCGAGAAAAAATTACCCGCTGCAACCTGTCCTTTAATTAAGGCCAGCTTGGGAGCAAGATTTGACAGAACATGCCCGTTCTTTAGGCTTGCTGATATGTTTGTCGGCGAAAATACATGCGACGGAAAGAAAAAGGCTTGGGAAATTTTAGCTGAAGATGCCCCCATGTATATAATGGACATTCCGCAAATGAAGAGGCCAAAAGATTACGCGCATTGGGAAGATGAAATTCACGGCTATCTGAAAAAGTGCGAGGAGCTGACCGGCAACAAGGTAACCCCTGCAAAACTGCGCGAGGCTATTATCCTGCTTAATAAGAAGCGCAAAGCTCTTCAAAGGCTAGCGGAATTTCGCAAGCTCGACAACGTTCCCATAAGCGGCAAGGACGTTTTATTGATTACGCAGATAGCGTTCTATGACGATCCTGCAAGAATAACGGCAATGATTAACAAGTTATGCGACGAGCTTGACGAACGCGCAAAAAATAACGTCTCCGTCTTTCCGAAAGGCGCGAAAAGAATTTTATTGACGGGCACACCTCTTTCAATTCCTAACTGGAAAGTCCATCATATAATTGAAACACTCGGCGGAGCTGTTGTCTGCGAGGAAATGTGCACGGGCATTCGCTATTACGAAAAATGCGTAGATGAAAGCGGCTCAACGATTGACGAAATGATACACAACCTGACGGAACGTTACATGGGAGCAATTCACTGCGCCTGCTTTACTCCGAACTTTGAGCGAATCGACGACATAAAACGCCTTGCAAAAGAGTATAAGGCTGACGGAGTTATCGATGTCAACCTCAAGTTCTGCAATATCTATGACACTGAGGGCTATTTCGTTGAACGCGAGCTCAACAATGCCGGAATACCGGTGCTGGGCATTGAAACGGATTACACGGATCAAGACGCGGAGCAGTTAAAGACCCGTATCGGAGCATTCTTGGAGATGTTAGGAAATTGAGCGCGAGACACTACGTTTTATTTCCTGACGTAACGAACGCTCAAAAACTTTATGATATTCTCAAGGCTGGGGGCATTAGATGCACTTTTGCTCCCACGCCCAGAGAAGCTGATAAATGCTGCGGTGTCTGCGTGCTGTACTATAACGAAGATGATAAAGAAGCAATCACGAATTTTATTTCTAATAATAATATAAAAGTCTTGAAATTTTTTGACGGCGAAGCGGGAGACCCTGCACGCATGAAATTTTCATAAATTATTATTATCCCCACAAATATAATCTCATTTTAGGCTGGGAGGACTATAGAGCATATAATCTGTGAACCCCCGCATTTTCCCAAAAACGGGAGGGGGATATACCCTAAAAAACTTTTTCCTAACTCCTAAGCTCTTTCTTTATTTTTTCGATTATCTCGCTGTACTCCGCTTCAGACAGAAATATTTTCTTCGGGTTCATTTCAAAGACCCCGCCCCATTCAAAACCGTCCTTATATTTCGGCACTAGATGAACATGTAAGTGATGTCCCGTGTCGCCGTAAGCACCGTAATTGACTTTATCGGGGCTGAATGCCGCATGGATTGCCTTTGCCGCTTTGCTGACGTCCGTAAAAAATAAATTTCTCTCTTCGTCGGTGATGTCAACAATCTCGCTGACATGTTCTTTGTAAGCAACAATGCAGCGTCCCTTGTGGCTCTGCTCTTTGAACAAAATCAGAGAGCTTACGCTGAGATCGCAAATGTAAATCCCGAACTGCTCCAAAAGTTCGCCGCGCATACAATAGGCACAATTTTTATCTTTCATAATTTGTCCGCCTTCCTAAAAATTTTTTACATTCTAGCATATAATCACTATCAACAAAGAATTAAGGAAAGGAAAATAAATTTTGAGACTCAATGCTTTTTTATCATCTTGCGGTGTTGCCTCAAGACGTAAATCAGAAAAAATTATTCTTGAAGGAAGAGTTCAAGTGAACGGAAAAATTGTACTTGCTCCGTTCTTTCAGGTTGACACGGAAAACGATACTGTTACGCTTGACAAAAAAATTCTAAAAATTTCCGAGCATGTTTATTACGTAATCAACAAGCCCGCCGGTTATGTCTGCGCCGTCAGCGATAAATACGACCCCGTTATTATTGACTTAATCCCGGAGCATAAAGGCCGTCTCTATCCCGTCGGACGGCTTGACCGCGAGAGCGAGGGGCTTTTAATTCTGACGAACGACGGAGATTTTACGCAGAGCGTTTTACACCCGTCAAAAAAAATTTTCAAGGAGTATGAAGCCCTGCTGAACATTCCCATAAATAAAAAACAGCTCGAACGCTGGCGAAAAGGCTTTGAGATTGTCGAGGGCAGGCATGTCGCGCCGATAAATATAAACGTCATGGACAGAGAGCCCGTTAATCAATGGGTGAGCATAACCATTGCCGAAGGTCTCAAGCGCGAAATCAGATTAATGGCAAAGCAGGCAGGCTTTAACGTTCAACGGCTAATAAGGCGCAAATTCGGAGCCATGACGCTAGAAAAATTAGGGCCCGGAGAATTTATTAATTTGTCTTTTTCAGAGCTGTACTCTAAAATATTTAATGGCGGAGTAGTTTAATTTTCACAAAGGGGGTTTTGACAGTGTCCGTGAGTGAGATAGACGAGAAGTCCAGAGAAATAATAAAGACGAAAATAATCAGCAAAATGCAGGATATAAAATCGTTTCCTCAATTCGTAATGGAGACGATGAGAAAATTAAATGACCCTGAGAGCAACGCTTCTGACGTTGCAAAGAGCCTTTCGCGCGATGAAGGGCTTGTGCTTCGTATATTAAAACTTGCAAATTCTGCGGCCTACGGTTTCACGCGCAAGATTTCAAACATTTCTGAAGCTATCTCAATTTTAGGTTATAAAAGCGTAAGCAACATAGTTCTGGCTGCGACAGTTTATTCAGCTATGGACAAAGGGCTGTCGGGTTACGCGCTCGACAGGGGCGAACTTTGGAGACATTCCTTAATGGTAGCTTACACTTCGCGGTACTTGGCAAGCATAACCGGAAAAGTTCCGACGGAGGACGCTTACGTAGGCGGTCTGCTTCATGACATAGGCAAAGTAATTTTGAATGATTATGTCCGTTTCGGCTACGGAATTATAGTTAAAATGGTCGAAGAAAAACACATTCCCTTTACTGACGCTGAATTAAAGGTGCTTGGCTTTGACCACGCCATGATAGGCGAAATCTTAGTAGAGCGCTGGGGAATGCCGGAAGCGTATAGTGTTGCCGTTGCGTATCATCATAAGCCTAACGAACTTCCCGAAGATAAAAAAGAATTTCAGCCGCTTCTCGATGTCGTTACGGTTGCGAATACAATCTGTTTAATGCTCGGTATCGGGCTCGGAGCTGACGGCCTTCAGGCTTATATATTCCCGGAGCCTCTTGAAAGACTCGGCATAACGAATTTTGAAAGCCTTTTAGCAGAGATGATTGACTTTGCCGCTAACGTTGCTTCAGATATGGGCGACATGACGGGGCTTTAATTCAGTTAGGAAGTAGGAGGTAAAGATGATAAATCCTTCCTATGTTGTAACGATAGACGGCCCGGCCGGAGCTGGGAAGAGTACTGTTGCTAAGCGTGCGGCTCATGAGCTGGGAATAAAATATCTTGACACGGGAGCAATTTACCGCGCAATCGCTTTGATTTTGGCCAAGTCTGAAATAAGGCCCGACAGCGAAGAATTTTTGCGCGAGGCTTTGAGCGAAATTAAAATCGAATTACGGGAAAATTCCGTGCTTGTTAATGACTTTGACGTAAGCGGCGAGATTCGCACTCCCGAAGTCGATGAGCTTGCGTCGATTTATTCGGCTGTTCCTGCGGTGCGCGAGGCTCTTTTAGGCTTGCAGAAAGAACAGGAAAATTACGGCTCTCTTGTTGCAGAAGGCCGGGACGTTGGGAGCGTTGTTTTTCCTGACGCTAAAGTAAAATTTTTTTTGACCGCAAGCCCGGAGGCCAGAGCAAAACGCCGTTATCTTGAAAGAATTTCAAAGGGCAAAGAAGCCGACTACGAAGAAATATTAAACTCAATCAAACAGCGCGACATTAACGACTCTACACGTGAAATTTCGCCCTTGAGCGTCCCTGAGGGAGCGGTATATTTAGACACTTCAGACATGACTGAAGATGAAGTCATAAATTTCATAATTAATCATGTAAAAGAGGCTTTATCAAAATGAAGCAGAACAAAATTTTTTACGCAATCGTCAAATATTTTTTTGCGTTCTTGCTCAAAATTTATAACAGATGTTCAATAAAATGGCTCGAAAAATTCAATCCTGATGAAAGATTTATAGTAGCCTGCAATCATTTAAGCAATTTAGACCCGTTAATAGTCGGCTGCTTTTTCCCGAGAAGATTAAAATATTTTGCAAAAGAAGAATTATTCCATAATAAACTTTTCGGCGCGTGCATACGTGCTTTAGGTGCCGTGCCGGTCTCACGCGATAATAACGCTTCGGCAGCCGGAGCTTTACGCGGCTTCATGAAACTTTATGAGGAGGGCAGCGACGTTTTAATTTTCCCTGAGGGCGGAAGAAGCCTTGACGGAAAGTTACAGCCCCTTGAGGCCGGAGTGGCTTTGATAGCCGCAAGAACTCAAGCACCGATAATCCCGGCATTTATTCACGGCTCTTTTGAGGCCATGCCGACGGGCGCAGCGCTGGTAAAACCTAAGAAGATAAAAATTACTTTCGGAAAGCCGCTGAAATTTTCAGAAGAAGTTTATAAAAGCAAAGAGGGGCGTAACATCATCATGGCGGAACTTGAAAAGGCCATGAAAGAACTTGATGCTCTCGACTAAGGAGAAATTCATAAAATGTTTTTAAGCATGACCGGCTTCGGCAGTAAGTCTTACGATTTTTCGTGGGGCACTGTCGTTTTTGAGTTAAACTCAGTAAATCATAAATTTCAGGATTTTTTAGTAAAACTTCCGCCGGAATTATCAGCACTCGAAAACAGAATGTTAAACATCATGCGCTCTTCAATCGGGCGCGGAAGAGTGAAGCTCTCGGCCTCCATAACGTGGACTCCGGGCGCGGAAGTCCCTCAGCTTGACGAGGAGGGGCTGATAAATTTATTCAATCAGATACGAAAATTCACAAAGAAAAATAATTTAGACTGCCCGAACGACATAACAAATCTTTTATTAATTCCCGGACTTTTCAGCGAGAATAATAATTTAGCGGCTCAAGAGGTCGTAAAAAATCCTGAAATCTGGGACAGGCTCGCCCATGAAGCTATTGACGCTCTCATGGAAATGAAAAAATCTGAGGGCAAAAAATTAAAATTAAAAATCGAGGAAGATTTGAAGCTCCTTGAGAATTTTCTCGAACAGATGAGGGAACGCTGGGAGGTTGCGCGGGACGCGGCACTCGACGCTATCAAAATCAGAATAGAGAGCGTTCTTGAGCATTATAATCTTGAACTCGATGAGGCCAGAATAGCTGAAGAAGTTTCGCTCGCGGCTGACCGCTGGGACATTTCCGAAGAGATTACAAGAATGGAGGCTCACACGGAAAAATTTTGTCAGGTTATGAACGTTCAGGAGGCTTCAGGGAAAAAGCTAGATTTTTTAATTCAAGAAATGGTAAGGGAAGTTAATACGATGGGCTCTAAAGTTGCCGACGCTGATTTCAGGTGGCTCGTTGTCGAAGCAAAGACTTGCATTGAAAGAATACGCGAACAAATACAAAATGTTGAATGAAATTAAAGATAAAAATAAAAATAAAACGGGAAAATTATTCGTAATATCCGGGCCAAGCGGCGCAGGAAAAGGAACGCTCAGAGAAAAAGCACTGAATGACATAAAAAATTTAGTCTATTCAATCTCGTGCACTACACGCAAACCCAGAGAGGGCGAAGTTGACGGCGTTCAATACAGATTTATAACCCGCGAAAAATTCAAAGATGACATAGAAAAAAATTTATTTCTCGAATATGCTCACGTTCATTCGGATTTTTACGGGACTTTGAAGGCCGACGTTATGAATGAATTAAAGGCCGGCAACGATGTTTTATTAGAGATTGACGTGCAGGGGGCTTTGCAGGTTCGTGAACAAATCCCGGAGGCCGTGTTGATTTTCATCGCTCCGCCGTCAATGAAAGAGCTTGAAAAAAGACTGCGCAACAGACACACGGAGAGCGAAGAGGCTTTGAAAATAAGATTAAATAACGCTGCGAAAGAGCTTGAATTAAAGAATAAATATGATTTTATAGTTATCAATGACGATTTAGAACGCGCCGCAGCGGAATTAAGAGACTTAATAAAAAATAAAAAATGAATTTTGATAAAATTTTTCGCTGGGCTCTGTTCTGTGCAGGAATAATCACTAGCATTTTTGCAGGCTATATGTTTTATATCGATAATATTGCGGCTGGTGCTGCGTGGCTTGCGGCTGCGGTGGGGTTTCTGTGCTTTGCCACGAGAATAAAAAATAATGAAGGCGATGAAGCAGGCGAAAAGGATTCAGAAAACGACAGGGACCTTCACGACTTGGCCGTATTAATCGCAGATATAGCCGTCATGAGCCTGAAAAATATCGGGCGTACTGTTCCGCCAGGCACAAGGGAAATCGAACAGCTTGAAGATAAATTAAATAATTTTCTTGATTTAATGCCGGTAGATAAATCAGTAAGAGAGGAGATTAACGAAGAATTTGACCGCCTCAAAAACAGAACCAGACGCAACGAGAGCGGACGGGCAATTTTAAGAAGTGCGAGGTTATAAATAAAAATCAAAATGGACAAAGGACAAAAATTTTCAGTATGGTATTTTTTTATTGCGGTGGTGTTAGCATGGCTTTTCGCCGAGTACGTTTATAAACCTTATGCCGAGAGCAAGGGCGAGGTGCCTTACAGTGAATTTCTCGCGGACCTTGAAAACAAATCCATCGAGACCGTTGACATCACAGAAAATAGAATTACATACACTCTTAAAGAAAGCGCAAGCCCTGATAAAAGACCGATAATCGGCGGCGTAATTTTTTCCTCAACGAAAAAAGCTAAAAATCCGGAAACCATAAAAAGCGTCGTGCGCGTTACAGACCCGTTATTAATCGACAGGCTGGCTCACACTGATATTAAATTCGGCGGAATTGCCCAGCGCGATACGATACTGGATTTAATTATGGGAATAATGCTGCCGTTATTGCCGCTGCTTATAATCTGGTATTTTCTTTTTAGGAATATCGGAGGCTCAGGCGCAGGAGGCGGAATAGGCGGTATCTTTTCATTCGCACGGAGCCGCGCAAAGGAGTTACAGGGCGAGATGACAGGCGTACACTTCAGCGACATCGGCGGAGCAGGAGAAGCCGAAGTAGAATTGCGCGAGATAATTGACTTTCTCAAGGAGCCCGAAAGATTTGACAAGTTCGGAGCGAAATTGCCTCGCGGCGTTCTGCTCGTAGGGCCTCCGGGCACGGGAAAAACTCTTCTCGCAAAAGCTACGGCAGGTGAAGCAGGGGTGCCGTTCTTTTTTATAACAGGCTCCAGTTTCGTTGAAATGTTTGTCGGAGTCGGCGCGGCTCGTGTCCGTGATTTATTCGACCAAGCTAAAAAGAAAGCTCCGTGCATTATTTTCGTCGATGAGATTGACGCTATAGGCCAGTCGAGAATGAACACGTTTAACAGTAATTCAGAGCAGGAAAACACGCTAAATCAATTACTAGCAGAGATGGACGGCTTTGAGGACAACAACGGCGTAGTAATCATGGGCGCGACGAACAGGCCGGAAATTTTAGACCAAGCGTTAATGAGGCCGGGAAGGTTTGACCGTCAAATTCAAGTCGTCCTGCCGACGGAAGAAGGGCGCGAGGAAATTTTGAAGATACATACAAAAAAAATTCCTTTAGCTCCCGAAATTGATTTAAGGGCTATAGCGAAAGTTACTCCGGGATTTTCGGGTGCCGACATTGCGAACATAGCCAACGAAGCGGCGTTATTAGCGGCACGGCGCAAGGCTGAAAAAGTTTCGACGAATGATTTTGATTTAGCGATTGAGCGCGTCATCGCGGGACTTCAAAGAAAAACGCCGTTGACCCCCGAAGTCCGCAAGAAAGTAGCTTATCATGAGACAGGCCACGCTCTGGTTGCGTGCTATCTGCCAGGCTCTGACCCCGTTCACAAAGTCAGCATAATTCCGACCACTAAAGGCGCGTTAGGCTACACAATGCAGATGCCGACGGAGGACCAGTATTTAATCAGCGAGAGCGAATTGAAAAATAAAATGGCCGTTATGTTAGGAGGACGGGCGGCGGAGCTTTTAATCTTCAACGAAGCCTCAACGGGCGCATCTAATGACTTGGAACGCGCAACGGAGACGGCACGGCGAATGGTTATTGAGTTCGGAATGTCGTCGGCTCTTGGCCCCGTGCGTTATGCTGCTCCTGCCATGATGTACTTGGGAGGGGCCGTGCAGATTAGGGACGACACGGGCGACGCTACGGCGGTAGTTATCGACGAGGAAATTAAGAAGCTCGTAACGGAAGCTCAGGACTGCGCGCTGAAAATTTTGAAGGAACATGAACACGTCCTGCACGAAGTAGCCGAGACCTTACAGGAAAAGGAAGTCATCAACAACGAAGAGATACAAGCGTTTGTTGACAAGGAAGAAAAAAAATAATTATTGAGAGTTTGCCCCTCCGTGTAAGAGGGGATTTTTTTTATTCCCGTCATTCAGTTATAATTAGCTTAATTTTCAAGACCCAAATAAATTTTATTCAGGAGGTAAGTTTCAAAGTGAAAAAATTTTTATGTATTTTTCTCACTGTAGTTCTTGCGCTCTCGCTGTGTGCTTCCGTGCTTTCAGCCGCAGACGTATCAGGCGAACCTGCACCTGCTGAGGGCTTCAAGTTCGACAAGAAAATTGTTATCGTCTGCCCGTGGGGCGCAGGCGGCGGTTCTGATTCAACTATTCGCGCTTTCATTCCGCTTCTCGAAAAAGAATTAGGCCAGAAAGTTGAAGTCATGAACGTTACCGGCAACGGCGGAGTGAACGGTGCTACTTACACAAAAGAGCATGAGGCTGACGGCTACACGTATTTGCTCGGCACCCAGAGCCTTTTAGTTCAGGACATTATCGGCGATATGAAATTCAAGTTCCTTGATGAGTTTGTCCCCGTCGCAAGGCTCGTGAACGCCATTAACGTAATCGCCGCTTCACGCAAAACAATGGAAGAAAGAGGCTACAGCAATTTCTCGGAGCTTCAGAAATTCATTAAAGACCACCCGTCAAGTATAAGCATAGGCATGCTCACGCTCACGGGCATTGACGGAATGGCGATAAGACAGACTTTTGAGGGGCTTAATATTCTCGAAGTTACTTATCCGACAGGCTCAGGGCCGACCCTCGCTCTTACGGACGGACAAATTGACCTCATGATAACGGGAATGGACGAGGTTGACGAATTACTTTCAGAGGGCAATATCGTTCCGCTGCTCTCGCTTTCAGAGAAGAGAATGAGGAGATATCCGAACGTTCAAAGCTCAAAAGAGCTGGGCATTAATTCAGTTCTTGGGCCTGAGAGAGGAATTTTTGCGAAGAAGGGCACGCCTCAAGAGGCTCTTGACGCAATGGCCGCAGCGATTGAGAAAGCCGTGAACACTGCAGAGTGGAAAAAATTTCTTGAAGAAGGAACTTACGACGAGAGGCCGGGCTACGCGAACAGCGAAGAGTATTCAAAAATTCTTGCTGACGAGTACAAAGCCTTCACGAGTATATTAAAACCTGCGAAGGCTCCCGACAAGAAGGCCGCCGCTGCTCCGTCAATGAAGCTCGCAGTTATCGGCTTCGTAATGGTTTTAATTTTGATTTTCTGCTTAATCAAGAAGGTTGTAATTCCTCCTGTTGCGTTTATTTTGCTTCCGACGATTGCCGCGCTTGTTGCAGGCTTTGACCCGTTCGCGATTAATAAATTTGCGGCTTCGGGAATTTCAAAAATGGTCTCGACGGTTTCGCTGTTCGTGTTCTCAATTTCTTTCTTCTCACTGATGAGCGAGCAGGGAGTTTTTGACCCGATAGTCAACTTCTTAATCAAGAAGGCCGGAACGAGCGTAACCCTCGTATTATTAGCCACAGCGGCGGTCGGAATTATCGGACACCTTGACGGTTCGGGCGCGACGACGTTCGTTATTACGATTACGGCAATGCTTCCGATGTTCAAGAAATTAAAAATGGACAACAGGGCATTAATGCTTTTAATCTGCGTTGCTATCGGAGTTATGAACGTGTGCCCGTGGGGAGGCCCGACGATTAGGGCGGCAACAGTTCTCGAGACAGATCCGAACATTTTATGGCAGAGACTGCTTCCTGTTCAGGGGACAATGCTTGTCGTTACGTTCCTTGTTGCGTTCTTATTGAGCGGTATTCAGAAGAGAAGAATTAGAAAGCTCGGTCTCACTGCTGACGAGGCACTTGAAGAAGCAAAAGCCGAAGAGAAAGGCCCGAAAGTTTCAGGAGCGTTGCAGGCTTATAACTTCATTCTTGTTATTGCTGTCGTTGCGGCGTTAATGTACGGCAAATTCAATCCTGCTTACGTGTTTATGATTGCGCTTGCTATTTCGCTGCCGTTCAACATTAAATCTTTGAAAGAGCAGAACGCTAAATTAAAGAATTACGGTGTTGCAGCTATGTCAATGGTCGTTACGTTATTTGCGGCAGGAATTTTCACGGGCGTTCTTAACGGAACAGGAATGTTAAACGCTATGGCTTCGACAGCAGTTACGTTTATACCGCCGGATTTAGGAAGATATACTCACTTCATCGTGGCGTGCTTCGCGGTGCCGTTGATCATGTGCTTGGGAACTGACAGCTTCTATTTCGGCTTATTGCCTGTTGTTGTCGGTATAGCTTCACAGTTCGGCGTAAACCCGCTGGACGTTGCGTGTGTTCTTTTAGTTGCGGAGAACGTCGGCGTTATGATTTCGCCGTTATCGCCTGCGATGTATTTAGGGCTTGGCCTTCTTGAAATTGACGTCGGCGAACATATTAAATATTCGCTTTTATGGATTTGGGGCGTAAGTATTCTTTCAATCGTTGCGTGTATCGCGCTCGGAGTTACGCCATTGTAATTGTAATTTAATTAGAAGTTAGGAATCAGGAGTTAGGAGGTTAAAAGCCCTAGCTCCTGATTTTTTTTAGTGGGAGTCTTCTTGCGAATTTGATAAAAGCAAACGCGAGCAGAAAAACAATTCCGCAGGAGGTAAGTCCGGCATTGCAGCCGCTTGAACTTGCAGCAGGCAGGATTGCTGTTGTCGCTTCGGACGTGCTAAATTTAATTGTTTTTGTCGCGTCCGTTGTCCAAGTCAGTCCGCCGTCCGTTGAAGTCTTAACAGGGATTGTATAAGTTCCTCTGATGGTTGTTCCTGCCGTTGCGATGACTGTTACGTTGATTTCTTTTGTTGCCGTTGTATCAGCGTTTGAAGGACTCAAAGTAACGTCTAAACTGTCGGAAACAGCCGAAGCCATAACGCTTGAAGTATTAACAGCTATGTTTGCAATATCTATGCTCCAGCAAACGGCAATGTCATTTGAAAGCGTAAAAACTTTTGAGAAAGTTGTTTGAACAGTATCGCCGCTGCCGTCATCGCTCTTTGCAGAATTTATTTTGTAATACCATATCATTTCTTCACTGTCGGCATTTGTTGTCGTATTGCTTTTAACTTTTGCAAGAAGCGCGTACTCAATGCTCGAAGTAAGTCCCTCGCCAAGCGTTATGGGCCCCGTGTACTTAGTATTTATCCAAGTTCCTTCGCCGCCTGTGCCTCCGTCGTCATATTGAATAAATTGAGAGATACGGTATTCAATATCACCGCTGCCGTCGTTAATTCCACGGCTCAAAATAATTTTCTGCGGCCCGTCATACTCTCCTTCGGGCAATGACGATTTAGGCATTTCAAGCTGCGGAAGTCCCGCTATATATACTTTTGCCGTTATATCAGTGCTGATGCCTTCTTCAAGTTTTTTACCGTTTGTTTGAACGGTGCCGCTAAAGTCCGCCATTAGTGCTTTAGCAGTTTCTGACAGCTTGCTTTCATCAATTTTTTTCCAAAGATCCTCGCTTATAGCGGCAGTGTCATTGAAAACATACCAAACGGGGTCTTTCCATGTTACGCTTAAATTATGCGAATTTCCTTCACTGTCCCACGCTCTAGCGTTAGGAAGTCCGGCCTTTACATCTGTTGCTCCATGTTTAAGATATACATCGGGTATGTCTTCAATGACAACAATTACTGCGTTTTCATTTGAAGTTTCAGAGACTTGAACATTGCTCAAATTTATAACTGAGGAAGCAGTTACGGCCGCTGTCTCATTTTTATAGAGCGTATCCTGAGCGCGGAGCCATGCCAGCGTAACTTCGGGGTAGTGGTTCATGGCTATATTCTCGACATTTGACATCAATGTCAAAATCTGCGCCAGTCCGTTTGTTCCGTATTGAGGGCTTTGCTTCCAATAATCGTTTGAGGCATAAGTCATCAATAAATTCAAGATAATAGGTAAATCAACTGTTATCAGCTTATTTTTCTCAATATCCGTCAAGCTCTCTAAAGCGTCAAAGCATTTTTTATCCTTGAACCATTTTAGAACCTTTATTATATAGTGGCCTTTATACTTGAAGCCGGGATCGTCCCATTTGCGCAGAGCGGTCCAAGCTATATCAAGTAAGTCTTTCCATGAAGCATCTTTATATATTGACAGAAGACGCTTCTTAAATTCATCAATCTCTGATTTCGGACAGTCGAAAAACATTGCCGCATAATTGCGCAAGGCCGTTTGAATATCGCCGTAAATTGTAAATTTTTCTGACGTTATATTATGCCCTCCGTTGTAAACGGCACGATTAAGACGGGTTAAAGAGCACATATGATCCACCAAATCATCTAAATAACCACTCATGAGTATTGCTTGCCCCTCTACAGGCGGAAACATAACTAATTTCTTCAATCCTTTAGTCTTGAAAACATCGCTGAATTTTATGTAAGAATTTATAGCCGCAAGATGTTTTAACATATCCGTTTTGAGAGCGGCATATACAGTTGGGTTTGAGTATGTATTATAAGGAGCATTGTCGCTTTGACGGCCGTCATTCCACTTGTCGATAGTTCCCGCCTCCGTACCCGGTATATAGTGGTCAACGCCGTAGCGAATAAAGCCCATTTTCCTGGGCGCAACTCTCGGTACAGGGTCATTGGGGTTGTAGACGTTGTGAATACAGTTGTAATTAGAGCCTGAAATTTTTGCAGTTTCAACGCCTCCCATTGGTGCTTCGTTGCAATAAGCGAAAACCTGATTGCCCTTTGAAACATATTCATCAACAAGACGCTTTGCCGTTAAATTCGTTGTGGCTCCTGCGCGTGAAAAGCCTGAAATCCAGAAAATAACTTTGCCGTCATTTATTTTAGTAACTAAGTCTGACCGCGTTATATATTTCTTGATTTCTGAAAAAACTATATTCGCGGCTGTTGCAAATCCGCTGGCTTCTCCTTCTTTGCCTAAAGTTACGTTGCTTGTCCATTCACGCTCATACTTACCCCCTCGTATTGAAACAGGAATAAGAATACGGCCGTTGGATAATTCTTTCATGCCTATTGTTACGCCTATGCTGTCAGTCTGAGGTCTAATTCTGTTATAAGCATTGCGATAAATATTTTTTTCAGCAACGCCGATGTCTTTCATGTAGTCAACGCTATTTTGAGCTTTATTTGAATAATCCGCGTTTTTGCCCGTTTTTCCCTCGTTTGAATAGAAGCCTGCCATAGCCATGCAAAGAGATGCCGTTGCTATACTCGGGTTATATTTGTACGGGTCTTCTTCAAAAAATCCGTCAGAATAAAAGAAACGTGCAGGAATATCAATAAATTTACCGTCGATTGCTTTTGTCGTAGGAAACTTGAAAACGCCTTTTATAAGGTCGTATTTCTTATCGCCGCTTACAGTCGTATAACCGTCTTTAACTATCTCAGTGTTATAAGCCTGTGCTGATGACTGAATGAGGCAAAGAATAAGCGCAAAAAATAAAAATACTTTTGTGAATTTGTTAATGTTCAATTAAATACCTTCTTTTTAATTAAATT